>NCGI01000419.1 GCA_002256925.1 Polaromonas sp. 28-63-22 | reverse complement strand
GCCGGCAAGGTCAATGTGGACATGTGGTACGGCATCTTTGCACCCGCCGGCACCCCGCCGGCGCTGGTGGCCAGCCTGAACCACGAGCTCAAAGACATTCTGGCCAGCGACGAGGTGAAGCGCGCCTTCCAGACCCAGGGCATGGACCCGGCCAGCAGCACGCCCGAGGCCTTCAAGGCACTGGTCGAGAAAGACGCCGTGCGCTGGGCGCAGCTCATCAAGGCCCAGGGCATTACCGCCGAATGACCGGGTTCTTCCAACAGGCCATGCCATGACGATTGCCATCATTGGCGGTGGCATCGGGGGGCTGAGTCTGGCGCTGGCGCTGCACCAGCGCGGCCTGGCGTGCGACGTCTATGAAACCGTCCCCGAGGTGCGTGAAATCGGCGTCGGCATCACCTTGCTGCCGCACGCCATGCGCGAGCTGGCGGGCCTCGGACTGCAGGCGCCCATTGAAGCGGCCGGCATTGAAAACCTTGAGAGCGTTTTTTACAACCGCTTCGGCCAGTACATCTACCGCGAGCCACGCGGCCGCCATGCCGGCTACGACCTGCCCGAAATCGGCATCCATCGCGGCAAGCTGCACCGCATTCTTTACGACGCCGTGCTGGCGCGGCTTGGCGATGCGCACGTGCACACCAACCACCGCTGCGTCGGCGTCGCGCAGGACGATGCGGGCGCAACGCTGTCTTTCACCGATGCGTCGGGCGCGACGCAGCTTGCGCCCCGGCGCGCCCGTGTGGTCGTCGCCTGCGACGGGGTGAACTCCACCTTGCGCAGGCAGTTTTATCCCGACGAGAAACCGGCTTTTGCCGGCATCAACACCTGGCGCGGCGTGACGCGACGCGCACCGATCCTCAGCGGAAAAAGCTATGTGCGCGTGGGTTCCATCGAAACCGGCAAGATGGTGATCTACCCGATCGTCGATTACCCCGACGGCACGCAGCTGATCAACTGGGTGGCTGAAATCCAGCGCGAAGGCGATGCCATGAACGACTGGAACCGTTGCGGCCAGCGCAGCGCTTTTGCCGACGTGTTCAGTGACTGGAAATTCGACTGGCTCGACGTACCCGCGCTGATCAACGGCGCCGAAACCGTTCTCGAATACCCGATGGTTGACAAGGACCCGGTGGCGCAATGGACTTTTGGCCGCGTCACGCTGCTGGGCGATGCCGCGCACCCGATGTACCCGCGCGGCTCCAATGGCTCCGCGCAGGCCATCATTGACGGCCGCACGCTCGCCGAAGCTCTGGCGACGCACGCGGGCGATGCCTGTGAAGCCCTGCAAGCCTACGAGGCGCTGCGGCGGCCTGTCACGTCCAAAATCGTGCTGACCAACCGCGCCACACCGGCCCTTTCGCCACATCGACGATCTGATCAGCCAGGACGAGCTGCGCCAGATTGCCGAGAACTACGCGCAGATTGCCGGCTTCTCCCGGGAAGCGCTTAAACCGGCCTGAGGGCGCTGCCGGGCGGCTGCCTGGCGTTTGGTCGGGGTTTGATCTGGCGCAAGGCGTCAGCCGCGCCCGCGCTTGAAAATCGGGGCGGCAGCCCAAACTGGGTCGCAATTCGGAAACATCGGAGTCCTTTCCATGCGACAAGACAAACTCACCACCAAATTCCAGGAAGCCCTGAGCGACGCCCAGTCGCTCGCGCTGGGCAACGACAACGGTTACATCGAGCCAGCCCACCTGCTGCTGGCCATGCTGCGCCAGGACGACGGGCCGCGTGCTGTGCTGCAGCGGGCCGGCGTCAACGTCGGCGGCCTCACGCAGGCTGCCGAG
>NCGI01000418.1 GCA_002256925.1 Polaromonas sp. 28-63-22 | reverse complement strand
CCGGCCTCGCCCAGCGTGAACAGCTCCATCACCTCACGGGCGAAGTTTTCGTTCGGCGCTTCCTTGCGGCTGTTGGCGCCGTCGAGGTACACCAGCATGGCCGGGTCTTTGGCCACGCCATGCAGCAGCACGCGGAAGTTGCCCAGCGCCTGATCCCGCAACAGCAGGTGCTGCTGCCACATGGCCAGCGAACGGGTGACTTTTTGCTGCGAGGTGGCGAAGTGGTTGTGCCAGAACAGCGTCATGCGTTCGCGCAGGGGCGTCGGCGAATCAATCATCTCGCGTACCCACCAGGTTTTCAGCGCCAGGCCCTCGCGCAACTGCTGCTGCCGCTGCGCCTGCTGCTCTTCCTTGCCTGCGAGAAGGCGGTAGGGAACGGGCGGCGGCTGCAACACAAAATCCGGCGGCGGGTGCTGCGGTTTCGACGCCTGCGCCGCCGCAATCAGCGCGGAAACCGCCGTGGCGCCGGGCTGGCCTGTCAAGGCATCGACTTCGTTCTGGCGGGGCGCAAACCCGGTGCGGACCAGCAGGTGCCGCGCCTCGGCTGGCGACAACCGGGCCGGCGCCGCCGCATGGCCGGGGGAAGCCAGCGACATCGCCAGCAGGGTGCAAGAGATAGCGGCGCTGACGTTTTTCATGGCTCGATCTTTCTCATGAAATTTCACCGGAAAGGCAAGCGGAGATCGGAAATTTCGGGACTTTCGCAAACTGTCCAGTCCCCGTACCTGCTTACAACGTTGCAAGCCTGGCGACCGTTCACGTCGGGCGGGTAAGCGTCTGCAAGCGGTTTCGCAAACTTTGTAACACTGTGTCAAACTGACTGGTGCAAGCGGTTTCGCAAACTTTGTAACACTGTGTCAAACTGACTGGAAAATGAGACAGATCGACATTTAAGCCCTCAAAATGGGCCTGTTACAAATTACCAGATCACCATGACCCAAGCCCAACCCTCTGCCCGCGCCGACAAGATCCTGATCCTCGATGACGATGCCCGCATTCGCGACCTGCTGCGCCGCTATCTGGCGCAAGAGGGGTTCGAGGTCATCCTGGCGGAAGACAGCAAGGCGCTGAACCGCATCATGCTGCGCGACGCTGTGGACCTGATCGTGCTCGATTTGATGATGCCGGGGGAAGACGGCCTGTCGATCTGCCGCCGCCTGCGCGCCGCCAACGACCGCACCCCGATCATCATGCTGACTGCCAAGGGCGAAGACGTGGACCGCATCGTCGGGCTGGAAGTCGGCGCTGACGACTACCTGGCCAAGCCCTTCAACCCGCGCGAACTGCTGGCCCGCATCCACGCGGTGCTGCGCCGCCGGCCCACCGCCGAGGTGCCGGGCGCGCCATCGAGCGACCAGGAAGTCATCACCTTCGGACCTTTTTCATTCGACATGGGTCTGCGTACGCTGCACAAAAACGGCGAAGAACTGCCGCTGACGACGGGCGAATTTGCCATGCTCAAGACGCTGGTGCGCCATCCGCGCCAGCCGCTGTCGCGCGAAAAACTGGCCCAGCTGGCGCGCGGCCGCGAGTTCGAACCGTTTGACCGTAGTCTCGACGTCCAGGTGTCGCGCCTGCGCAAGCTGATCGAAGTCGATGCTGCCGTGCCGCGTTATATCCAGACCGTGTGGGGCATTGGCTACGTGTTTGTGCCGGACGGTACCAACTAGTTTTTTCTTCCCCGCTCCCGACTGCTGGGCTCGACTCGGGCCGTCCATGTTTGTCTTGAAGGCCTTTTGCGCATAATTTTGTATGGACGTCACGAGCCCGCTACCCCTTGAGACCGCCCCTGCCCCGCTGGATCTTCGGCCACGCCGTGGCTTCAGCCTTTTCTGGCGCACTTTCTTCTTCCTCGCCCTGCTGCTGTTCGGCTCCATCGTGGCCTGGCTGCAGACCTTTCGCGCGCTGGAGTCCGAACCTCGCGCCATCCAGAGCGCGCAGCAGCTCGCCTCGCTGGTCAACCTCAGCCGGGCGGCGCTACGCTATTCCGACTCCATCGCGCGCGTTTCCCTGATCAAGACGCTGGCCGAAGAAGAACGGGTTCGCATCACGCCGCGCGAGCCCAAAGACAAGTTCGACATGTTTGAGGGCGACGAGCTGGGCCTGCGCATCGCCCAGGAGCTCAAGTCCCGACTCGGCGCAGGCACCGTGGTGGCCAGCAGCGTCAATGGCGTCAAAGGGTTGTGGGTCGGGTTTGCCATCGACGGAGACGCCTACTGGCTACTGACCGATCCGTCGAAGGTCGGGCCGTCGCGCAGCAGCACCTGGATCATCTGGCTCATCACGGCAGGTGCGCTGTCGCTGGCCGGCGCGGCCTTCATT
>NCGI01000417.1 GCA_002256925.1 Polaromonas sp. 28-63-22 | reverse complement strand
CCAGAAAACCAAGGATTCTGCCGCCGGTGTGCCGGTGCTGCTGGGCTTTACCTTCTTCATGGGCCTGATGCTCTCGCGCATGATTGGCGTGATTCTGGGGTTCAGCAACGGCTCCCAGCTGATCATGACGGCCATGGGCGGCACTGCTGGCGTGTTTTTCGTCATGGCCACCTTGGCCAGCGTCATCAAGCGCGACATCTCGGGCATGGGCAAATGGCTGTTTGTCGGCGCGTTGGTGGTGATGGTCGGCGCGATCATCAACGTCTTCGTGGGTTCGACTGCCGGCATGATGGCGATCTCGGTCGCCGTGATCGGTATTTTCAGCGCCTACATGCTGTATGACCTCAAGCAGATTCTGGATGGCGGCGAGACCAACTACATCAGCGCCACGCTGGCCTTGTACCTTGACCTCTTCAATGTGTTCCAAGCGCTCCTGGCACTGCTGGGCATCATGGGTGGCGAACGCGACTGACGCGCCTCCTGCGCACGCCAAAAAAAGGGCCTTCGGGCCCTTTTTTGTTTTCAGACGCGCTCGAACACGGCCATGGATTCCACGTGGGCGGTGTGCGGAAACATGTTGACCACACCCGCCGCCGTGCAGCGGTAGCCACTGTCCACCAGCACGCCCGCATCACGCGCCAGCGTGGCCGGGTTGCAGCTGACGTACACGATGCGCTGCGGCGGCTGCCAGTTCCCCAGCGCCAGGCTTTGCTGATGGGCACCATCGTCACAGGGCACGCCGGTCACGATCTGCTGATGGAGTGCGGCCAGTGACTTGAACAACTCGAACGCGCCTTCGCGCGGCGGATCGACCAGCCATTTGTCGGCCGCGCCATCCTTGACGAGCAGCGAAGGCGTCATCTCGAACAGGTTTCTTGCTACGAATTTGGTAGCTGCCAGCGCAGGTCTTGTCTGGGCTGCAGGCCTGTTTCGTTCAAAATTCTGGCGAGAACGTGCCACCAGCACGTCACTGCCTTCGATGCCGAGCACTTCGCGCGCCCGGGTCGCCAGCGGCAGCGTGAAATTGCCCAGCCCGCAGAACCAGTCGATCACGCGTTCGTGCGGCTGCACGTCGAGTAAACGCAGCGCGCGCGAAACCAGCACCTGGTTGATGAAGGGATTGACCTGCGTGAAGTCGGTCGGCTTGAAGGGCATGACGACACCGAACTCGGGCAGGCCGTAGTTCAGCTCGGGCACGTCGTCATCGAGCAGCCTGACCGTATCCAGCCCGCCGGGCTGCAGCCACCACTGCAGGCCGGGGTGCGCTGCCGCAAAGGCCCGCAGACGCGCCAGATCCGTGTCAACCAGTGGCTCCATATGCCGCAGCACCATGGCGGTCACCGCGTCGCCGCAGGCCAGCTCGATCTGCGGCACGGTCTCCTTCGCCTCCATGCCGGCAATCAAGGCCCGCAGTGGCAGCAGGAGCGCACTGACGTGCGGCGGCAGCACGTGGCATTCGCGCATGTCGGCCACATAGGCGCTCTTGCGCTCATGAAAACC
>NCGI01000416.1 GCA_002256925.1 Polaromonas sp. 28-63-22 | reverse complement strand
GATCGGGCCGATCGAGCTGACCGTCAAGGAAAAGCAATCGATCAATATTCCGCAGTGGCTGAGCCTGGGCGCCGTGGCGCTGGGTGCGATTTTTCTCGTGGCCGGCTTCAAGAAATCCTGAGACTGCTGCGGCCCGCCCGCTTCAGACCGGCTGACCGCCCAGCATGCGCGAGACAGACTGCGTGGCGGCCAGCAGATGCGGCAGCATGGTTTCCTGCATCGTCCTGGCGCTGGTCCGGTTGGCCTGACCGCTGATGTTCAGGGCCGCCACCATCTGGCCGGCCCGGTTGACAATCGGCGCCGCCATCGACACCACGCCTTCCTCGAGTTCCTGGTTGACGAGCGACCAGCCCTGCCTGCGCACCTGCGCGATCCGGGCGGTCAGCTCTTTCACGTCCGTCACGGTGTGCCGGGTGCGCGCCGCGAGATTCGAGGCTGCCAGCACCGTGGCCAGTTCATCGGTCGGCAGGCTTGACAGCAGCATGCGGCCCATCGACGTGCAATAGGCCGGCAGGCGCGAGCCCACGCCCAGCGAGATGCTCATGATCTTGTGGGTGGGCACGCGCAGCACATAGACGATGTCGGTGCCGTCCAGCACCGCCGCCGAACACGACTCCCTGACTTGTTCCACCAGCGTTTCCATCACCGGCTCGGCCAGGTTCCAGATCGGCATGGACGACAGGTAGGCGAAGCCCAGGTCGAGGATGCGGGGGCTCAATGAAAACAGCTTGCCCTCAAGGCGCACGTAGCCCAGCGCCTGCAGCGTCAGCAGGATGCGGCGCGCGCCGGCCCGGCTCAAGCCGCTGCGTGCAGCGACTTCGGTGAGGGTCTGGTGCGGTGCGTCGTGGCTGAAGGAGCGAATCACCTCTAGCCCGCGCGCGAACGACTGCACATAGCCGTCGCCGGGTTTGCGGTCGGTGGTGCGTGGGGAGGCGGCATTTGCCATGGGCGCTGAAATCTCCTAAAATTCATTATACGAACATTTGTTCTTATTACGAACAACGTTGTGACCCAGGGAGCGATCCAGGTTGCGATGCTTCGCCGAACAAAAAAACGACGCAAGGGCTTGCCCGGTGCTAGCCCGTCAGGATCTCTGGAGACGATGGAATGATCAACAAGATTGCGCTGAGCATTGCCGACGCGCTGGCCGATGTGAAAGACGGCGCGACCGTCCTGATCGGCGGCTTTGGCACCGCCGGCATTCCCAATGAACTGATCGAGGGCTTGATCGAACAGGGCGCCAAAGACCTGACGGTCGTCAACAACAACGCTGGCAACGGCGAAGCCGGGCTGGCGGCGCTGCTCAAGGCGGGCAGGGTGCGCAAGGTCATCTGCAGCTTTCCACGCCAGACCGACAGCCAGGTGTTCGACGGGCTTTACCGCAGCGGCAAGCTGGAACTGGAACTCGTGCCGCAGGGCAACCTGGCCGAGCGCCTGCGTGCTGCGGGGGCCGGTATCGGGGCTTTTTTCTCGCCGACGGGCTACGGCACCGAGCTGGCCAAAAA
>NCGI01000415.1 GCA_002256925.1 Polaromonas sp. 28-63-22 | reverse complement strand
TTACTGATTGGCCCGCCGCTTGAGCCAGCGCATCAGGCCACCCAGCAGCGGCAGCTTTTCATACAGCTCCTCCGCCGCGTCCCAGTAGTCGCGGTGAAACTCGATCAGTCCGCCGGCGGTGAACTTCAGGTGCGAGCTGCCGCGAATCGTCTGCAGCGTGGCGCGGTCAAAGCGTTTGAGGCGGAACTCGAAATTCCAGGTCAGAAAGCACTGACCGCCGACGGCGATGATGTCGGTCACCACGAAGCGCGGCTGGTCGAGGGCCACGAACATGTGGCTGAAAATACGCTGCACCTGCGGCAGGCCGCGCACGTCATTGAACGGGTCCTTGAACCAGACATCGGGGCTGTAGATGCGGCCTAGCTGCTGAACGCTTTCGGGCGTCAGGTGCTCGAACACCTCGACGACACGGGCTACCGGGTCGTGGCCCGTCACGGTGACACTCACAATGCCGTCACCTTGCGCACCGCCGCGAAGTACGCCGGGTAGGGCAGCAGGCCCAGCGCCTTGACCCAGCGGGTGAAGCGCTTCGGAAAATGGATCTCGAAATCACCCTGCTGCCAGCCCTGCAGGATTTCTTCGGCCGCCTGGTCGGGCTTGAGCAGCGCCGGCATGGCGAACTCATTTTGGGCCGTGAGCGGTGTTTCGACGAAGCCCGGACAAATCAGGCTGACACCCACGCCGCTGTCTTTCAAATCCATGTAGAGCGTTTCAGCCAGGTTGATGAGTGCCGCCTTGGTCGGGCCGTAGGCGAGGCTTTTGGGCAGCCCGCCATAACCGGCCACGCTGGCCACCAGGCTGATGTGCCCAGCCCCGCGCGCGCGAAAGGCCGGCAGCAGCGCGTCCAGCACATACAACGCGCCGACGTAGTTGACCGCGTTGTGCTGCAGCATTTCCTTCAGGTCGTAGTCGGCGGCGCGCAGTTCCTTGTAATAGCCGGCGCAGTACATCATCAGGTCCAGCGGGCCAGCCGCCAGCACAGATTGCGCGGCGACCTGCACGGCGGCTGCGTGGGTCACGTCGAGCGGCAGCGCCACCGCGCCCGGGTGCGCCGCCGTGAAGCTGGCCAGTGCAGTGGCGTTGCGCGCCGACACGAACACGCGCGCGCCCTGCGCGTGCAGCGCATGGGCGGTGGCCAGGCCGATGCCGCTGGAGGCACCGACCAGCCAGACTGATTTGCCGCGCCACGGGGTCAGGGGAAGATTGCTGGGCATTGCGTGATGGGTGTAAATGTTAGAGTGGGTCCGCTATTATTTTCATAGCTGCTGGCGCAGGTATTACCTGGGCTTGCGCCCTTTTTGATGCCTGTTTGATGCCTGTTTGATGCATAAAAGGCAGCATCTGGCGCTGGCGTGGCCTGGATACCGCTAGCGCTTGACGAAGGACAGCGTGACTTCGCCCAGCTTGAACCCGAACTTGCTCATCTCGGCCTTGTTCAGCAGGACCTTGTCGGTCATCAGATACATCCAGTCGTCAAACTGCACCTCGATGACGCGCCCGTCCACCGGC
>NCGI01000414.1 GCA_002256925.1 Polaromonas sp. 28-63-22 | reverse complement strand
GTGGCCAGCAGGTCGTTGCTGCCCATGGCGATGTGCTGGATGCCCTCGCCGTGGTAGCGGTCAAGGTATTCCTGGATCTGGCCGGCCTTTTCGTTGCCTTCCTCGTTGATGGGGATGCGGATCTTGCCGCAGGGGCTGGTCATGGCCTTGCTTTTCACGCCGGTGACCTGGCCTTCGATGTCGAAGTAACGAATTTCACGGAAGTTGAACAGCCGCTCGTAGAACCCGGCCCATTCGTCCATGCGGCCCCGGTGCACGTTGTGCGTCAGGTGGTCGATGTAGGTCAGGCCGTGGCCGGTCGGGTTCAGGGCGTCGGCAGAGATGCCGGGCAGCGGCTTGAAGTCCACGTCATAAAAGCCGATGTTGCCAATGTCGCCCGGCTGCGCGCCGTTCTTGCCGCGCCACTGGTCGATGAAGTAAATGATGGAGTCGCCAATGCCCTTGATCGCCGGGATGTTCAGCTCGCCGGGGCCGGCCGTGTGCGCGTAGCCCCAGGCGCCGAGCGAAATGGCGCGCTCGTAGGCGGCCTTGGCATCCTGCACCCGGAAGGCAATCGCGCACACGCTGGGGCCGTGCTGGCGCGCAAAGCGCTGCGCGAACGAGTCGGGCTCGGCGTTGATGATGAAGTTGATGCCGCCCTGGCGGTACAGCGTGACGTTTTTATGGCGATGCCGGGCAATCGGCGTGAAGCCCATGCGCTCGAACACCGCGCCCATGGCGGCCGGGTCGGGTGCGGCGTATTCGATGAATTCGAAACCGTCGGTGCCCATGGGGTTGTCCCAGGCCTGGCCTTTTTCGAAGGAAAGAGATTCGGTTTCAGGTGGGCGCATGCAAGTCTCCGGACAATCACAACGATAACGCTTTGGCCACTGTAGCTGCGGGGACGGTCAATATTCCAGCGAACAAGGGCGTGTGCGGCGCCGTGCGCGCTCCAAAACTGCGAAAATAGCGTGATGAACGCACTTGACAAGCTAGACCGGCAAATTTTGCGCATTTTGCAGGCTAACGGGCGAGCCACCTACGACCAGATTGGTGAGCAGGTCAGCCTGTCGCCCAGCGCCGTGCTGCGGCGGGTGAAGCGGCTTGAAGAATCAGGCGTGATCGATAGCTATGTGGCGCTGGTCAGGCCAGAATCGGTGGGTTGGGTATTGACGGCTTACCTCAATGTGCGGCTTGAAAAGCACACCGAGAGCCACAAACGCAACCCGATGGATGTGTTTCGCGCCAGCGTGCAGACCTGGCCCGAGGTGGTGGAATGCGCCGCGCTCACCGGCGACATGGACTACCTGCTGCGCGTGGTGGTGGAGGACATGGCGCATTACAGCCGGTTCATCATGGACACGCTGCTCAAGCATCCGAGCGTGCAGGACTGCAAGACCAGCTTCGTGCTCGACCGGGTGAAGGCGACCACGGCGGTGCCTGTTTAGGGGCAATACTGTTCGATCGGCACAAAATCCGTTCGGGCTGACCCTTCGATACCTCAGGACAGGGTACGCAAAGCGTAGCGAAG
>NCGI01000413.1 GCA_002256925.1 Polaromonas sp. 28-63-22 | reverse complement strand
CAGACGCACCGCTTCAATCATCGCGTGGCGTTCGTCGTCGTAGGCGGTGCTGAAGGTTTCCCACCATTCGGCCAGCGACAGATCGATCTCGCCCGTCTGCGCGCGCAGACGCAGGAAGTCGAAGCCGGCACGAAAGCGTGGCTGCTCCAGCATGGAATACGGCGAGCTGCCAGTGCGCTTTTCAAAGCGGGGCTGCATGGTCCAGATTTCGCGCATGTCGCCGCCAAGCTTGCCGCGCCCCGACACGTCACCGATTTTGGCGTTGAACGCATCGTCAATCGCGTCCTGCAGCGCAGGCATCACATGCTCGCCGCGCTGCGTGCGCCGGGCCCAGCCGTCGCGCACGTCGGCCCACAGCACGCAAGACAGCAGAAAGCTTGGCGCCACCGGCTTGCCTTCGCCCACGCGGCGGTCGGTGTCGAGCAAGGCCAGATTCAGGAAAGGCTCATCAGCCGCTTCAACCACCACGTCGAGCAGCGGATAAATACCGGTGCCGAGCCCGAGAAACTTGAGTTGCTCGATGCTGGCCACCGCGTGCCCGGTTTGCAGCAGCTTGAGCATTTCATCGAACAGGCGTGACTGCGGCACGTCGGCCAGCAGACCCTTCATCTCGCGCAGGGGGGCCACCGTCTTGTCTTCAAACGTGAAGCCCAGCGCACTGAGCTTGGCGGCAAAGCGCACGGCCCGAATGATGCGCACCGGGTCTTCGCGGTAACGCAGCGCCGGGTTGCCGATCATGCGGATGATCTTCTTTTTCGCGTCCCTGATGCCGTTGTGGTAGTCCACCACCATCTGGGTTTCAGGGTCGTAGTACATGGCGTTGATGGTGAAGTCGCGCCGGGCGGCGTCTTCTTCCATCGGACCCCAGACGTTGTCGCGCAGCACGCGGCCCGAAGCATCGACGGCATGCTTCATGCCGGCCAGCTCGCTCTTGCTGGTGCGCTCGTTGCCGCCGACCTGTTCGGCCAGGCTCGCGTCGAGGTGCGCGCGGAAGGTCGAAACCTCGATCACCTCATGCTCGCGGCCACGGCCGTAAATGACATGCACGATGCGAAAGCGCCGGCCGATGATGAAGGCGCGCCGAAACAGCGCCTTGACCTGCTCGGGCGTGGCGTTGGTGGCCACGTCAAAGTCTTTCGGACGCAGGCCGACCAGCAAATCGCGCACGGCGCCGCCGACGATGAAGGCCTCAAAACCGCCGCGTTTGAGTGTTTGCACCACGTCCATGGCGCGTTCATCGACGAGTTGGGGGTTGATGCCGTGTTCGGCGGGGCCCACATCGTGGCGCTTGCCGAAAGGAGATTTCTTGCCGCGCTGCGGGCTGTCGCTGCTGGCGTCGGCACTGCCTGATTTGCCAAACAGCCGGTCGATAAATTTTTTGATCATGAGGTCGCGGGATTTGGGTGGGCTGGTCGATGATTTAGAAATGGAATCAGTTCCCAAAAGGTTAAAACAGGTCAAGTATGCGCCATCCACGCTCTTTCGCCAGCGCGCGCAGGCGGTCGTCCGGGTTGGTCGCTACCGGGCAGGTGGCCTTCTCCAGCAGCGGCAGATCATTCATGGAGTCGCTATAAAACCACGTTTCCACGCTGTTCCAGTCCAGCCCGCGGTCTGCCAGCCACTGCGTGACCCGAACTACCTTGCCCTCGCGGAACGAGGGGGTGCCCTTGATTTCCCCGGTGAGCTGGCCCTGCGCATCGCGCTCGAGTTCCACCGCGATCAGCTCCTTCACGCCAAAGGCGTCGGCAATCGGGCGCGTCACGAATTCGTTGGTGGCGGTCACGATCACCACCTCATCACCCGCCCGCTGGTGGCTCCGGACCAGTTCCAGGGCCTGTTTTGTGATGCCTTTTTGCACCACAGCCCTCATAAAACCTGCGCGGGCAGCTATCGAATTAGTAGCGCCTTGTTCACGGATGGCCTGCGTGGCGAAGCGCACATATTCGTGAAGATCCAGCGTTCCGGCCTTGTACTGCTCGAAAAAACCGGTGTTCAGGCGCTTGAACTCGACGCCGTCGCGCCAGCCCAGGGTGATGGTGAATTCGCCCCATTCGTAATCGGAATCAAAGGGAATCAGCGTGTGGTCCAGGTCAAACAGCACCAGCCTCGTCTTCAGGGTCATTCATTCTCCAGCATGGATTTGATCAGCGGAATGGTGATGGCACGCCGGGTTTGCAGCGCGTAGGCATCAAGCTGATGAAGCAGTTGCATCAGGCTTCCCAGATCACGCGAAAAGCGGCTCAGGATGAAATCCATCGCCTCGTCGCTGAGCACCACGCCGCGCGATTCGGCTTCGGTGCGCAGCACAGTGCGCCGCTCCAGGTCGTTAAGCGCCTGGAGCGCGAACACATGCCCCCAGCCCAGGCGGGTGCGCAGGTCCTCGCGCAGATGAAGATCCGCCGGTGGGAGGTTACCGGCCGCCAGCACCCAGCGCGGGCGGCCGTCCGGCGCATTCAGCGCGTTGACAAACCAGTTGAACGCGGCCTGCTGCTGCACGGCGGTGTACAAGTGGCAGTCGTCCAGGATGACGGCGGCCCAGGCTTCGCTGAAAGCCGGCGGCTCCATGACGCCGGCATCCATCCAGCCGCACGCAGCGCCCTGCTCGCGCAGCGCCTCGCTGACGGCCTTGAGCAGATGCGTCTTGCCGCTGGCCGCATCGCCCCAGAGGTAGGTCGGCACCGGGGAGCGCAGCGCGTTGCCCGTCCACAGCACCAGGTGTTTGAGCGCGGCTTCGTTGGGGCCGCAGAAAAAATTGGCGAACGAGGGCGCCGAAGCCAGCCCGATGTCCAGTGCAATCTGTTTCATGCCCGTTCTGGTTCCACAGGTAGCTGCATGCGCATCAGCCGGTGTAGAGCTTGCTGAGCATGTAGCTGGCCTTGATACGCCGGATGGCGACCACCAGCACCGCGCTCGTCGGCAAGGCAAT
>NCGI01000412.1 GCA_002256925.1 Polaromonas sp. 28-63-22 | reverse complement strand
AGCATGACGTCGATGAACGGCACCATGTTGATTTCGCTGATGGTGCGGCGGCCGCGACCGCGGGAAGAGACAGCTGGCATGAAAGTGTCCTCCTGGGGCGTCGGTCAGTGCCCTGAGGCCGAATGCGCCGCAGAGCTAGCCGGCAGAGGCGCATGCGCCCCCAGGTTGCGCTGCAAAATATTGGAGAACTCTTCGATGAAGGTTTCCAGGCGGTTGGCAATGCGATCAATATCGTGCGCAAAGCGGTTGTAGGCCACCACTGCGGGAATCGCCGCGAACAAGCCGATGGCGGTGGCCACCAGCGCTTCAGCGATGCCCGGGGCAACGGTTGCCAGCGTGACCTGCTCCAGCGCGGCCAGGCCGGTGAAGGCGTGCATGATGCCCCACACGGTACCAAAGAGACCAACGTACGGAGACACCGAGCCGACCGTCGCCAGAAACGACAGGTTGGCCTCGATCGCGTCGAGTTCGCGCTGGTAACTGGCGCGCATGGCGCGGCGTGCGCCGTCCATCAGCGTGCCGGAGTCGTCGATGCGGCGTTCGCGAAGCTTCTGGTATTCGCGCATGCCTCGGGCAAAGATGCGTTCCATGGGTCCGGAATTCTTGGCGTTCTGTGCCGCGCCCGAGAACAGATCGTTCAGGCTGGTGCCCGACCAGAACTCCCGGTCAAACTCGTCATTGAGTTTTTGAACGCGCTTGAGCGAAACGATCTTGCGGAAGATGGCCGCCCAGCTTGCGATGGACACGCCCACCAGAAGCGCCACGACAAACTGGACCACCCAGCTTGCGTTGAGGATGAGACTGACAATCGATAAATCTTGGTTCATGTTGGAGTTCTCAAACGGGAAACAATAGCTTCAGGCAAACGCGCAGGCCGCATGCTGCACGCATCGACCCAGCCGATTCGTATGCGGCCCTCGCACAGCAAGGTAGCCCCAGCGTGGTTCGATTCGCGTACAACGCTGGCCCCCGAGGGGACCGAGACTGCCGGGGGCAAGCCTTCGCGGCCCGGGAGGTCAGCGCTGTCGCCTCCTGGCGGTTGCTCTGATTTTAATAGCGCCTGCTGCCCAATTATTAACGACGCATGGCCCATCTCCAGCAGACGCGCCGTAACAATCAGTTCATCGTCCAGGCGCGCAGGGCGGAGGTAGCGAATGCTGGTTTCGGCCACGACAAACATGCCGCCCGTACTGTCGCGCAAACGCTGCTGCTCCACACCCAGTGTTCTGAGCCACTCGGTGCGGGAACGTTCAAAAAATTTTAGGTAGTTGGCATAAAAAACGATGCCGCCGGCGTCGGTGTCTTCCCAATAGACACGCACCGGCCATCTGAATTCGCCAGGTGATGGGTTCATAGGGTGGCCGACATGGGGGCTACATCAGGCAAGCACAGACTCCAGCCGCGCGATGGCGGTTTTGAGTTGATTCATGGAGCTGGCGGTGGAAAACCTCACGAAGCGCTCTGGCGCGGCATGGCCAAAATCGCGGCCGGGTGTGACGGCCAGATGCGCGCG
>NCGI01000411.1 GCA_002256925.1 Polaromonas sp. 28-63-22 | reverse complement strand
TTTTGGTCGGAGTACAAGGATTCGAACCTTGGACCCCCTGGTCCCAAACCAGGTGCGCTACCAGACTGCGCCACACTCCGACAAGACCCAAATTATAGCGCGAACTGCGCCGACTTCATTTGGATCGGGCATATTTTTAGTCTTCAGTGCAAGCTTGAAAGCCTTAAAGCTTGACGTACTGGTAGTCCACCGGATTGGCATTGATCCCCCGGTCAGGCGGCGCAATCCAGCCGGCCATCTTGCCGGGCTCGGTGACGCGGTTCATCAGGCTTTTGACAAATGCCGTGTCCGCGGGCGTAGGCAGCCACTGGTCTTTTTTGACTTCGAATTCGGCGGCGCTGATGGGCGCGCCAAGCGGGTCGGTGTGAGCACCAGACCAGGAACCAACACTGCGCCGAAAACGTGTGGAAGGCAGCGCCAGCGCGAAATCAACGCCTGCCCGTTTGATGCCCATGTTCCAGCGCGTCACGCCGATATTGCAGTCCTTGACGTATTCGAGCCGCGTGATCTCGTTCATGCCGTTGCGGGTTGAAATCGTTTCGCTGGTCAGGCCCCCCTTGCCGTCGGGCACCTGAATGCTCATTTCGGTGTCCCGCTCCAGGTGGTCGGCGAACTTGGCCTCGTCGGGCCGGCCCTTGATGCCGTTGCTGAAGTAGTTGGCAGCATTGCTCGATGCCTCGGAGCCGAAAAGATCGAGCGACGACGTGAACCAGAAGTTCATGAACTTCTGGATCGTCGGCAGATCGATGACGCCAGCCTTGCGCAGCGTCGCCTGGTCGCTGGTATCGAGCTCTTTCATCACTTCCAGCGTGCGTTTGATGACGCGCCCGATGCCGGTCTCGCCAACGAACATGTGGTGCGCCTCCTCGGTCAGCATGAAGCGGGTGGTGCGGGCCAGCGGGTCGAACGCGCTTTCGGCAAAGCTTTTGAGCTGGAACTTGCCATCGCGGTCGGTGAAATAGGTGAACATGAAAAAGCTCAGCCAGTTGTCCATCGGCTCGTTGAAAGTGCCCAGAATGCGCGGTTTGTCGGCGTCGCCGCTGTGGCGCATCAGCAGTTCCTCGGCTTCCTCGCGGCCATCGCGGCCGAAGTGCGCATGCAGCAGGTACACCATCGCCCACAGGTGGCGACCTTCCTCCACGTTGACCTGAAACAGGTTGCGCAAGTCGTACAGCGAAGGCGCGGTGTGGCCGAGAAGCCGCTGCTGCTCCACGGAAGCCGGCTCGGTGTCGCCTTGCGTGACGATGAGGCGGCGAAAAGTGGAGCGGTATTCGCCCGGAACTTCCTGCCACACGTCCTGCCCCATGTGGTCGCCAAAACCGATCTTTCGATCTGCTTCCTGGTCGGCCATGAAGATGCCCCAGCGGTAGTCCGGCATGGGGGTGTAGCCGTAACTGGCCCAACCCGACGCATCCACACCGACAGCGGTGCGCAAATAGACTTCCTTGGCCTTGAAGTCGCTCGGACCCATTTCATCCCACCAGCTCATGAAGGCCGGCTGCCAGTGTTCGAGTGC
>NCGI01000065.1 GCA_002256925.1 Polaromonas sp. 28-63-22 | reverse complement strand
GTTCCAGCCGCCCAGCGTCCGCACGGCGGGCGACTGCCAGCGCAGCCACTGGCCGCCGGCATCGGCCCGGCGCGTCCAGGCCACCACGACCAGGCCGTCACTGGCCGTGGTGGCGCGGCGGGTCATGCGCAGGACCCGGCCGTCCCAGTCCAGGTTGCTGATTTGTGGCGTCTGGGTCAATGAATCCAGGTCCACTTTCCACTGGCCCAGCCCCGCCTGCAGATTGAGCACTTCGTCGGCCCGCTGGCTGGTCTGCGCCTGCGACCGCGCCATGCCGTCGAGGCCACGCCAGCTAAGCACCGCCAGCAGCGCCATCACGCTGATCGCCACCAGCAACTCGATGAGGGTGAAGCCACCGCAGGACCTCAAGGCTGATGGGCGGCGGATTCCGGCTTCCTTCGAAGCACGAGGCTGGGCAAGCGGCGGGGTCATTGATTGCAGGGGCTTGCGTGCTACCGAAGGAAGGCCAGCCTCCTCGGCCGGCACCCTTCGATAACGCAGGGCTCTTCGATAACGCAGGGCTATCGGGGAGGTGACAAGCGTGGGGGCCATATCAATACCGCGTCATGACCGTCGAGATCTGCAAAATGCGCGCACCGGCCTCACTCACCTGCGCATCGACGCGGCGAAACTGGGGATTGGGGGTCGGACGCACCGTCACCAGCACCTGAAGGGCGCGGCCAGCCTGTTCGCAGCTTGTAGTGCTGTCGCCGACATCCGGAAGCTGGCGCGACAAGCGAAGGCGGATAAGCTCATTTTCGGCGCAGACCTGACCCAGCAGCGTGTCGGATTGGCGTAGCGCATTGCGCGTCAGGGCGCTGCTGGCCTGCAGGCCGGCGATCAGTGCAATGGCCACGATGGCCAGAGCCACCAGCACTTCAATCAGGGTGAAACCACCGCAGGCGTGACCACCGACGCGCAGCCTGGAGGTTGGCGCTTTCACGGCGGCGTCGCCGGTTGCACCGTGAACGGCCGCAGACCGTCGGTGGCGATGCGCAGGACGCGGGAAGGCTGGGCTTCGGTGGTGCCGGGTGCCAAGAGATCGACTGCCTGGGCGCCAATGACGGGTTCCGGCCCGAGCTGAACGGCCGCGTTGGTTGCTGCGCGCGTGCCGGCCTCCAGCCAATGGGTAGGCAGGGCGCCCGGTGCAAGCCCCTCAAAACGAAATCCGTCAGCGGTGGGGCGCCAGATGACGGCTGTGCCGCTGGCCCGCGACTGCGCCCGCGCCGACTCGAACAAAACCGCCAGCCGCTGCGCTTCCCGCTCCAGCGCTGTTTGCGAGTTGTCGCGCAGCGACAGCGACACGCCCGCCGTCGCTACCGCAATGATCGCCACCACGACCAGCAATTCGAGCAGCGTGAAACCGGCGCTTCTGGCTCCACCGCCAGCCAGGCGTGGCCCAACTTTCTTAAGACGCATCCTTCGAGAGGTCAGGGCGAATGGCAAATGCATAAGTCGTGGCGCACGGCGCAACGGCCGCAGCGCCGGGCCGCCCCAAGCAAGGCCAGCCCCCTCGGGGGGCAGAGAGTTACGCGAAGCGAACGAACGTGGGGGCAACATTTCAGCCGGGCCGCCCCAAGCAAGGCCAGCCCCCTCGGGGGGCAGAGAGTTACGCGAAGCGAACGAACGTGGGGGCAACATTTCAGCCGGGCCGCCCCAAGCGAGGCCAGCCCCCTCGGGGGGCAGAGAGCGACACGAAGTGCGCGAACGTGGGGGCAATATCTCTACTGCCAGCTGCCAATATCCGCATTCTTGCCCTCTCCTCCGGCCTGGCCATCGGCGCCCAGCGACATCACATCGATCTCGCCTTTCACGCCCGGATTGAGGTAAAGATAAGGCCGGCCCCAGGGGTCGTTGGGCAGCTTGTCCAGGTAGGGCTTCCAGTTGGCTGGAACCGGACCGCTGGTCGGCTTGACGATCAGCGCCTGCAGGCCCTGCTCGGCGGTGGGCAGGCGCTGGTTGTCGAGTTTGTAAAGCCGCAGCGCCTGCATCAGGTTGTTGACGTCGGTGCGGGCGGCCATGACCCGCGCGTCGTCGGCGCGGTCCAGCACATTGGGCACGATGAGGGCGGCCAGCACGCCGATGATCACCAGCACCACCATCAGCTCGATGAGGGTAAAGCCGGCCTGCAGGCCACGGCGGGCAAGGGATTTAAGTGGGGTCATGGGTACGATACGGCGTCGGTGGACGTCTGGATGCACAGGGTGGCTTCCATCATAATCCTTGCATGATGACACTTCCACAAAGCCGGTTTGGCCTTCCCGCCCTGACGCTGGTGGTCTGGGCGCTGGCGGGGGCCAGCTTCGTGTATTGGGGCTTGCGGCTCGCGGGCGGGAGCGGCCCGGCCCCGGCAGCTCCGGTGATGGCCGCGCCGCCGCCGCAGGTCGATACCCAGGCTGTGGCCCGCTTGCTCGGCGCCGTCGATGCGGCCCCTATGGCGCAGACCAGCGCAGCCAGCCGTTTCGTGCTCGTGGGCGTGCTGGCCGGTTCGCCCGGCGGTGGGGCCGCGCTGATCGGCATTGACGGCAAGCCGCCGCAGCCGTTTCGCGTTGGCGGCGCTGTCGAGGAAGGCCTGGTCCTGCAGTCGGCCGTGGCGCGCCAGGCCCGACTGGCGGCCACGCGCGACGGCCCGACCGTCATCACCCTGGACATGCCGCCGCTCAAGGACTAGTTTTCGGTTCCGCGTGGCGCTACACGCACAATAGCTGCCATGCCTCGCCTGCAATTTTCAGAAACCACCGGGTCCCAACGGCTTGTGGCGGGCCTGCTGGCCGGCGTCGCCGCGCTGGCGCTGCCACTGCCCCTCGGCTGGCCACTGCGCGGCCTTCTAGGCTGGTCGGTCGGCGTGGCGGTGTATCTGGTGCTGGCCTGGTGGCTGTGCATACGGTTTGACGCCGTGCGTACCCGCAAGCGCGCGCAGGCGCAGGACGAACCCAGCATCGTGATTTTTCTGCTGCTGCTTCTGGCCACGGTGGCCTGCGTGCTGGCTATCGTGGTGCTGATGCAAGACGTCAAGGGCCTGTCTGGCCTGCGGCGAATGCTTTACATCACACTGTTTCTGGTGGCGCTTGGCCTGTCGTGGCTCTTCATGCAGGCCCTGTTCGCCTTTCATTACGCGCACCGCTATTACTGGGACGAGGAACTGGACCAGCCTGATGGCACCGGCTTGCAGTTTCCCGGCGGACAGCCCCCCGACTACTTTGATTTCCTCTACTTCTCGCATGTGGTTGGCATGACTTCGCAGGTGTCCGACGTGCAGGTGACCTCGCGCGAAATGCGGCAGATCACGCTGGTGCATGGCCTGATGTCGTTTGCCTTCAATATCCTGATTCTGGCGCTGAGCATCAATGTCGTTGCGGGTGCGCTGAACTGACAGCCCAAAAAAGCCGCCGTTAAAAACGGCGTTATCGCCCGAGCCGCAGCAGCCCGGTCGCCAGCGCGGTGCCGCAGACGATGATCGCAGCGCACAGCAGCATCCACGGCGTCACGGTTTCGCCCAGCAGCAGCACCCCATACAAAACCGCAAACACCGGCACCACGAAGGTCACCGACAACGCGCGCGGCGGCCCGGCGTTTTCAATCAGCCTGAAAAAGACGATGTAGGCCACGCCGGTGCACAACACGCCCACCGCCAGCAGCGCCAGCCAGGCGTGGGTGCCGGGCATGCGCGCAGGCCAAAACCAGAGCGCCGGCAGCGCCAGACCCAGCGAGGCGCCGACCTGGCTGCCGGCCGCAGTGACGAGCGGCGGCATGCCGGTCAGGTAGCGCTTGGTGTAGCTGGCTGAAATGCCATAGCAGACACAGGCCAGCAGGCAGGCCAGCACCGCCCACCCTGGGGCGATGCCCGACGCGTCGGGCTTGAAGGTCGCCTTGTCCCAGGCCAGCAGGGCCACGCCGGCAAAGCCGATCAGCAGACCCAGCAGGCGGGACGTGTCGGGCTTGTCCCGCAGCCACAGCCAGGCGATCAGCGCGCCGAACATGGGCACCGTGGCATTGATGATCGACGACAGGCCGGTGGTGATGGACAGCAGGGCAAACGCGAAACACGCAAACGGGATGCCCGAATTGAGCACACCCACCAGAAACACCTTGCGCCAGTGCGTTTTCAGTTCGGGCAGCAGGCCGCGCAGCCAGACCAGCGGCAGCAGAAACAGGGCGGCAATCGTCACCCGCACGGCTGCAGTGGGCAGCGCGCCGAACTCCACCGCGCCGATGCGCATGAACAAAAACGACGAGCCCCAGATGGCGGCCAGCAACACGAAGTCGGCCAGCCAGTTTTTCGGACGGGCGAGTCCGGCCGCAGGCGCGGCGGCAGTGTCGGCATTCAAACCAGTGTGTCCTCAAGCACGCCTTCCAGCGTCAGCAGGGCGGTCTTGCGCGCCAGCCCCCCGGCGTAACCCGTGAGCGCGCCATCGGCGCCCATCACGCGGTGGCACGGCACGATGATGCTGACCGGGTTGCGCCCGACGGCGGCACCCACGGCGCGCACAGCCGCCGGCTTGCCAATGCTGCGGCCCACGCCGCTGTAGCTTGCCGTGCCGCCGGCCGGGATGCCGATCAGCGCCTGCCACACCGATTGCTGGAACGCGGTGCCGCCGCTCAGGTCCAGCGGCACCTCAAAACAGGTTCGCGCGCCGGCAAAATATTCGTTCAGCTGCCGTATGGTTTCTGCCAGCACCGGATGGTCCGGCGACGTGGGCCAGGTGTCAGGCGCCGCCAGTTCGGCCGGCAGGTGGCGCTGGCCTTCAAACCAAAGGCCGGCCAGGCCTTGCGGCGTGGCCGCGAGGATGATGGTGCCCAGCGGGCTTTCGAACCGGGCCTGGACGATGGAAGGATGAAATTTCATGAGGGTTCTCCGGTGAATCACGGTGGTCACGTCAAATCGCTGCCCGGGAACGACCGGGCCGGATCTGGGGCGCCACTTTTCTCTGTTTCTTAAGCGTTTTCATGCTGCAGCCCAGGTAGAACCTGCGCGAGCAGCTATTAAATCGATAGCGACTGCAGGTGGCTTCCGGGCCGGCTCGGGCAAGGCGGCCGTAGCGGGTTCGGTGAATGCACCGCTCCACGCCCGGATCACCGCGTAGCTGCGCCACGGTTTCCACGCCTGTGACGCCAGTTCGGCGTGCTTCGCCGGGTTCTTCAGGCCCTGCAGGCCCAGCGCCTTGTGCAGCGCCACATCGCCGGCGGGGAACGCATCGGGCCAGCGCAAGGCGCGCATCGCAATGTATTGCGCCGTCCAGTCGCCAATGCCGGGCAGGGCTTTGAGCGCCTCGACGGTGGCGTGCACGTCAGCACCGCCGTGCAGGACCAGCGTGTTGCCCTGCACCGCACGCGCAATGGCCGTGATGGCCGCCTGTCGCTGCCTGACGATACCCAGCCGGCCCAACGCGTCGCCACTGGCCGCAGCCAGCACGGCGGGGGCCGGAAACAGGCGCGTCAACTGCGGCCAGGGCGTCTCGACCGCCTCGCCAAACTGCATCACCAGCCGCTGCGCCAGCGTGCGCCCGGCCGCCACCGTGATCTGCTGGCCCAGCACCGCGCGCACGGCGAGTTCGTAGCCATCGAGCGCGCCCGGCACGCGCAGCCCATCGCCGGCGGGAAAGCTGGCATGCAACACGCTGTTGATGGCTTTCGGGTCGGCGTCCAGGTCGAAGGCGGCGCGCACCCGGCGAATCACCTGCGGCAGCACCTCGCGCAGGGTGTCGCTGACCTGCAGCAGCAGCTGGCTGCGCGGCACGTCGAACTGCGCGCTGATCCAGCCGGTGCGCGTCTGCCCGGCCACGTCCATGCGCAGGGTTCGCCGCAGCACTGGCTGGCGAGCCTCGGCGTCGATCAGTTCGACACCTCCAATCGCACGCCGGCCGAAAAAACCGAGCATCGCCGCCACGTCATAGGGCGGCCGGTAGCCCAGCCGCACCACCATGCCGTGGCCGACCCGCGGCGCGCCCTGCCGTCGCAACTGCGTCGGGTTCAGACCGTAGTGGCCGACAAACGCCGCGTTGAAACGCCGGACGCTGGCAAAGCCGCTGATGAGCGCCACCTGCGTGATCGGCAAGGCCGTATCGGCCAGCAGTTGCTTGGCCGTCAGCAGGCGCCGCGTTTGCAGGTATTGCACCGGCGACACGCCAAACTGCGCCTCAAAAATGCGCCGCAGGTGGCGGTCGCTGATGCCGAGCCGACTGGCCAGCCCCGCAATGACGCCTGAGGATCTTTCCTCACCAGCCGGGGCCACGGAACCGGCTCCGCCGGGCCGCAGGCGCAGCGCCCCCTCGGGGGGCAGCGACGTAGACGACGTGACGAGCGTGGAGGCCGGGTCTTCCCCAGCCGGGGCCGCGGAACCGGCTCCGCCGGGCCGCAGGCGCAGCGCCCCCTCGGGGGGCAGCGAAGTACGCGAAGCGACAAGCGTGGGGGCCCAGTTCTCAGGCTCGTCGAGCAGCCGCGCCGCCTGGTGCGCCAAAATATAAGAAGCGTCCTGAATCGACCACACCACCGAATGCGGCGCCAGTTCGGGCCGGCAACGCAGGCAGGGCCTGAAGCCGGCGCTTTCGGCCTGCGCCGCCAGTCCGAAAAAGCGGCAGTTTTCGCGTTTCGGCGCCTTCACGCTGCACACCGGCCGGCAATAGATGCCGGTGGATGTAACGCCGGTAAAAAAGCAGCCGTCAAAGCGCGCGTCGCGGGCTTTCAGCGCGAGGTAGCAGGCGTCGTCGGCGGCTGTGATCTGCTCGGGGGTCATGGCGCAAATGATACGCGCCGCCGACATTCGGACTAGCCGTTTCCGGACATATGCCTGGCCGGGCCGCGCCCTACAATCACCGGCACCAAATTCGCTTTGGACATTCGTTTCAGGCTTCTGCCACCGAACCACCGGAAAGCTCCACCATGCAACTCAGCGCGTCGATTTTCAAGGCCTACGACATTCGCGGCATCGTGCCGTCCACCGTCAGCGAGGACGTTGCCGAGGGCCTGGGAAAAGCCTTTGGCACCACGGCGCTGGCGCAGGGCGAAAAAACGGTGGCGGTCGGGCGCGACGGCCGCCTCAGCGGGCCATCCCTGGCAGCGGCGCTGATGCGCGGCCTGGCCGCAGCCGGCGTCAACGTGATCGACGTCGGCATGGTCACCACGCCCATGCTTTACTTTGCCGCCAGCACGCTGGCGACCTCGGGCATTCAGGTCACGGGCAGCCACAACCCGAAAGACTACAACGGCTTCAAGATGGTGCTGGCGGGCCGCGCCATTTATGGCGACGACATCCAGGCGCTCAAAAACCTGATGACGCTCGAAACCTGGAAGCTGCCCGCGCAGGCCGGAAGCATCACGCAGGTCAATGTTGAAAAAGACTACCGCGAGCGCATCGTTTCCGGCGTCAAGCTGTCACGCCCGATGAAGATCGTCATTGATTCGGGCAACGGCATTGCCGGCGCGTCGGCGCCCGCCATTTTTCGCGCGCTGGGTTGCGAGGTGACCGAACTGTTCAGCGAGGTCGATGGCAATTTCCCCAACCACCATCCCGACCCCAGCAAGCCCGAGAACCTGAAGGATCTCATCAGCGCGCTGCAAAGCGGTGACGCCGAACTCGGCCTGGCTTTCGATGGCGACGGCGACCGGCTCGGTATTGTCACCAAAGACGGCCAGAACATTTACCCCGACCGCCAGATGATGCTGTTCGCGCGCGACGTGCTCTCGCGCGTGCCGGGCGGCACTATTTTGTTCGACGTGAAATGTTCGCAGCGCCTGGCGCCCGAAATCGAAGCGGCCGGCGGCGTGCCGCTGATGTACAAAACCGGCCACTCGCTGATCAAGGCGAAGATGAAGGAAGTCAATTCCCCCCTCGGCGGCGAGATGAGCGGTCATATATTTTTCAAGGAGCGCTGGTACGGCTTTGACGACGGCACCTATGCCGGTGCGCGCCTGCTCGAAATTTTGAGCCGCTCGCCCGATGCCGGCGCGGTGCTCAACGGTCTGCCGACCAGTTTCAGCACGCCCGAGCTGAACGTAACGTGCAAAGAAGGCGAGCCGCACACCGTGGTCGAGGCCCTGATCAAGTCTGCCCACTTCGCGGCACCGGCGAAGATTTCTACCATTGATGGCGTGCGCGTCGATTGGCCCGACGGTTTCGGTCTGATTCGCGCGTCCAACACCACGCCCGTGCTGGTGCTGCGTTTTGAAGGCCACACGCAGGACGCGCTGCATCGCATCGAGGCCGACATGCTGGCCCTGCTGCGCAGCGTGAAGCCCGATGCCAAGGTAGCTGCTGCGGCGCACTGAGTACTCAGCGTAGCCAGGCAAGAGGAACCAGAGTTTTGAAAAATCCAACAATTGACTCCTCTGCGAGTCTCTGCGTTCTCTGCGCCTCTGCGGTAAAAGGTTTCTGTTTTTTCCGGGTTTGAACCTCAACCGATGAAGATTCTTCTCGTCAAGCTGTCGTCTCTCGGCGACGTGGTGCATGCGTTGCCGGTGGTGCAGGACATTCTTGCTGCCGTGCCTGACGCGAAGATCGACTGGGTCGTCGAAAAATCGTTTGCGCCTGTGCTGCAGCCGCTGCTGCTGCCGGGTGCGGGGCTGCGCCGGGTGATCGCGTGCGAATTGCGGCGCTGGCGCAAGGCACCGCTGTCGGCCATGGTGCGCGGGCAGTGGGGCGCCTTCAAGACCGATCTGCAGGCCGATGCCTACGACGCGGTCATCGACCTGCAGGGCCTGAGCAAATCGGCGCTGGTGGCGCGGCTGGCCCGGCTGGCACCGGGCGGCAAACGCTACGCCATGGCCAACCAGACCGACGGATCGAGTTATGAAGCGCCGACGCGCTGGGTCGCCGATGTGGCGCTGCGCATGGAGCCGCACATCCACGCGGTGCAGCGTTCGCGTGAACTGGCGGCGCAGGCGCTCGGCTACACGCTCTCGGCTGCGCCAGATTTTGGCCTCAAAGTGCCGCCAGCCGAATTGGAATGGGCGCTGACAGCTCCTGAAACCATAGCGGACGAATGGCAGCCCAGCCAGGTCGCCTTCGTTCACGGCACGTCACGCGCCGACAAGGAATGGCCGCTGGGCCACTGGATCGAGCTGGGCGAACGCTTCAATGCAGCGGGCTTTGAAGTCGTGCTGCCGCACGGCTCGGTCAGCGAATACTCCACCAGCCACATCATTGCGCGCGCGTTGAACCAGTCGGGCGAAGCCGCGCCCGGCGCGCGGGTGCTGCCGGTGCTGGCGCTTGATGCGCTGACGCGGGAACTGGCTGGGTGTTCCGGCGTGATCGGCGTTGACAGCGGGGTCAGCCACATCGCCGTGGCGCTGGGTTTGCCGCATGTGCAGATCTACAACTTCGACACCGCCTGGCGCACCGGCCCGCCTGAAATCACACGCAACCGGCTTGAGGCGCAAGCGCAGCACCTTCGGCAGTTCAGCGTGTTTGCCGAGCCCTGTCCCGATGTTGAAACCGTGTGGCAGGCCTGGCTGGTGTGCGGCGTGGAGGCTGCCGTCAGCGATCCGGCCGATACCGACCTGCCTTTTCTTCGCCCTGACTTCGCAGACACGCAGCCGACCGTCTCATGAGTTCGGTCATGCTGTGGTTGTATGCGCGGCTGATGTGGGCGGCGCAACCGTTTTTGCGCCGCAAGCTGGCCCGCCGGGGCAGGCTTGAGCCGGGTTACGCCGAGGCGGTGGACGAGCGCTTTGGCGCCTACACCCAGCCGGCAGAACACACCTCGGAACTGGTCTGGGTGCATGCGGTGTCGCTGGGCGAAACGCGCACCGCCGCCGTGTTGCTTGGCGCCCTGCGCGCGCAGCATCCGGGTTTGCGCGTGTTGCTCACGCACGGCACCGCCACCGGCCGCGCCGAAGGCGCCAGCCTGCTGCGGGCGGGCGACGTGCAAATCTGGCAACCCTGGGACAGCCCGCACGCGGTGGCACGTTTTTTTGATCACTTCAAGCCGCGTCTGGGTCTGCTGATGGAAACCGAGGTCTGGCCCTGCACCGTGGCCGGTGCGAAAGCGCGCGGTGTGCCGCTGGTGCTGGTCAACGCGCGACTGTCCGACAAATCCTTAAGGCAGGCGCTGCGCATGTCGGCGCTGTCGTATCCCGCATTCGGGGCACTGTCGGCGGTGTACGCGCAAACCGCCGACGACGCGCGGCGCTTTCGCCAGCTGGGGGTGACGGCTGCCGGGGTTTTCGGCAACCTCAAGTTCGATGCCGCACCCGACGCCGGCCAGCAGGCGCAAGGCAGGGCGTGGCGGCAATCGGTGGGGCAGCCGGTGGTGATGTTCGCCAGTTCGCGCGAGGGTGAGGAAATCGAGTTTCTTAAGCAAATAATGGCTGTAGCCCAGGTAATACCTGCGCCAGCAGCTATGAATTTAATAGCGAGCGATGTTGCCAATAAAGTGCCCCTGACTGTCAGGGTATTGATCGTGCCGCGTCATCCGCAGCGTTTCAACGAGGTCGAGGCTCTGGTGCGGCAGCAGGGCCTCACGGTGTCGCGCCGCTCAAGCTGGCCGGACGCGCCAGGCGGCCCCGCTGGCAGCAGCGAGGCGCTGCAGGCTGATGTCTGGCTCGGTGATTCGCTGGGCGAAATGGCGCTGTACTACGCCCTGAGCGACGTGGCCCTGTTGGGCGGCAGTTTCGCGCCCCTGGGCGGCCAGAACCTGATCGAAGCGGCCGCCTGCGGCTGCCCGGTCATCATGGGGCCGCACACGTTCAATTTCCTGGAGGCCGCCGAACTGGCCGGGGCCGAGGGCGCCGCGCGGCGCGTGGCCGACATGCCTGAAGGCGTGCAGGCCGCGCTGGCGCTGGTGAATGACCTGCCCGCGCGGGCCGAAGCGGTGGCCGCAGGGCTGGCCTTTGCGGCGCGCAACCGGGGCGCGACGGCGCGGACGCTGGCGGCGCTCAAGCCTTATCTTGATGACTTTCGAGCAGGCGGCTGAGGGCCTGACTAGCGAAGCCGGAAAAGCCGGTCCAGCGACAGCGAGCCCGCGCCGCGCCCCACCAGATACAGCAACAGGCCGGCCCATGACAGGTGTGTCGGCCACGCATCCGGGTACACAAACACCTGAATCACCAGGGTCATGCCCAGCAGCGCCAGTGCCGAGATGCGGGTGAACAGGCCGAGGAAAAGCAGCAATGGGAACAGGTGTTCGGCCCACGCAGCTGCATGCGCAGCCACTTCAACCGGAATCAGCGGTAACTTGTATTCATCACGGAACAGCGCGTAGGTGCCTTGCGTCACGGTCAGCCAGCCCTCCACCTTGGTGCGCCCCGAGAGGAAGAAGATCGCGCCAATGCCGATGCGGTCGATAAGGGCCAGCGCGTCGTGCGGCACGAGCCGGGTCAGGTGCGTCGCCATGTGATGCCAGGTGCCGCGCAGGCCTGCGGCGGGCGCGGGATCTGCGCTCGCGGTGGAAAGAATGTTTGTCATGCGGGCTCCGTGGTTTGGGATTGATCAGCAGCAAGGGGCGCGATGTACAAAGCCCCCGCCTCAAGCAGCGTGGCCATCAGTTGCGCCAGATCGGCATCGGCTTGCTGCGCCAGGGCCGCATCGGCCGCATGTGCCAGCGTGCGACCTGCGGCGCAGGCATCGAGAAACGCACAGCCCGCCGCGTCGAGTCCCGTCCATCGCACTGCAGCAGTCGGCCGGGTGAG
>NCGI01000410.1 GCA_002256925.1 Polaromonas sp. 28-63-22 | reverse complement strand
GCGACCGGGCCGGCGCGCAGCCAGTCGATGAAGGCCAGCGCCTCTTGCTCGAACACCGCCTGCGTGCCGAGCTTCGCCGGGTCGATCAGGATGGTGAGCATGCCGTTGACGATGGCGCGCACGGCCGCGTCGGTCGGTTTGTGCCAGGTGCCGCTGCCGGTGAGCGCACCCCCCAGCAGTTCGCAGGCCACCGCCATGCCGTAACCCTTGTGTTCGCCAAAGGCCCTTAGCGCACCAAACAGGCCATTGCTTTGCGGCACCACCACCACGCCAGGGTTGGTGGTGGGGCGACCGTGTTCGTCAATCAGCGTGCCGGGCTCGACTTGCCGGCCTTCGTTGTGCGCGACCCGCATCTTGCCCTGCGCCACGCGGCTGGTGGCGAAATCAAGAAGAAAGGGTTCGCGGCCCTTGAGCGGCACGCCGATGCAGCAGGGGTTGGTGCCGTAGCGCCCGTCGGCGCCGCCAAACGGGGCCACCACCGGGCGCGACAGCACATTGACGAAATGGAGGGACACCAGCCCCTGGGCCACGGCCATTTCTGCAAAATGCCCGATGCGGCCCAGATGGTGCGCGTTGGCCAGCGTCATGATGCAACTGCCGTGCATCTGCGCGCGGGCGATGCCCAGCGCCATGGCCTGCTCGCCGACGATCTGGCCGTAACCGCGCTGGCCGTCCAACGTGAGCATGGAGCCGATATCCAGCACCGTGTGCACGCTGGTATTCGGTTTCAGCCCGCCTTCGAGCACCGCTTCGACATAACGCGGCAGCATTCCCACGCCATGCGAGTCATGGCCGCTCAGGTTGGCCATCACCAGATTCGCCGCGACGATGACCGCTTCGTCGGGCGAACTGCCAGCCGCTATTAAAACAGTAGCTACTTGCGCACGTAATTCCTGGGCCTGGAGCACTTTTTGCATATAAAGATTCACTTTTTCGGCGTTACATGACGGCGCCGACTTGCCACGGCACGAATTCGTTCTGGCCATAACCGTGGGCCTCGCTTTTGCTCTTTGTGCCTGACGCGGTGGCCAGCACCAGCTCAAAGATGCGCTGTCCCATCTCAAGCACCGTGCTGCTGCCGTCGATGATCTCGCCGCAGTTGATGTCCATGTCGTCTTCCTGCTTGCGCCACAGCGCCGAGTTGGTCGAGAGCTTGAGCGACGGCGAGGGCGCGCAGCCGTAGGCCGAACCGCGCCCGGTGGTAAAGCAGATCAGGTTGGCGCCGCCGGCGACCTGGCCAGTCGCGCTCACCGGGTCGTAGCCGGGGGTGTCCATGTACACAAAGCCATGAGCCGTCACCGGCTCGGCGTATTCATACACCGCCTGCAGGTTGCTGGTGCCGCCTTTGGCCACCGCGCCCAGCGATTTTTCAAGAATCGTGGTCAACCCGCCGGCCTTGTTGCCGGGCGACGGGTTGTTGTTCATCTCGCCCGCGTTGATGGCGGTGTAATGCTCCCACCACTTGATGCGTTCGATCAGTTTTTCACCGACTTCACGCCTCACGGCGCGGCGCGTCAGCAGGTGTTC
>NCGI01000409.1 GCA_002256925.1 Polaromonas sp. 28-63-22 | reverse complement strand
GCTTAGTAGCCGCCGCGTCCACCACCGCCGCCGCCGCCGGAACGGCCACCGCCGCTACCGCCGCCGCCGTACGGGCTACGGAAACCGCCTTCGCTGCCGCCGCCGCCGGAACGGCCACCGCCGCCACCACCGCCGTAGCCGCCACCACCACCGCCGCCAGCGCCACCACCGTAGCCGCCACCGCCGCCGCCGAAGCCGCCGGTGCGTGGAGGACGTGCCTCCATCGGACGGGCTTCATTCACGACAACGCTACGGCCACCGAGAGGCTGGCCGTTCATGCCCGTGATAGCTGCTTGAGCTTCGGCATCGCTGCCCATTTCGACAAACCCAAAGCCCTTGGAACGACCGGTGTCGCGCTCCATCATGACTTTAGCGCTGGTGACAGCGCCAAACTGGCCAAAAGATTGTTGCAAGTCTTCGTCGCGAACCGAGTACGGCAGATTGCCGACGTAAAGTTTGTTGCCCATGAAGGGACTCCTCTAAAACACAATAACAAAAGCGATGGGGTCCCGAAAGCACAACAAATCTTATACGTACCGCTGTAGCGCGCGAAACTGACCGATCACCTAACGTGTGCGAATGCGGACATTCACACCCCCATATTATGCTTCAGATATGTAAAAAACAACTAACCTTCCTTGGGCCGGCCTGTCCCTAGGCCGCGGGCGGGGTGTCTGGTAACGGGGATTTGCCCTGGAAAAGGAGCGATTCGCGCAAGGAAAGTTCCCCCGCGCACGGGGGCCGGCACGACTGGTCGCTGCGAACAGACATTTGGCGCCCTCGGGTCTGGTTGTTAGTCTGAGTTCTTTCGGCAAACAAGAATGTTGTTATGTAAGGCCTGCAAGAAAAGTGTGCGCACACATGACTCATGTCGATCGAAACCAGTTGGAGGCTCACAGCCGATATCCGTGCCCCGCTCAAGCTGGACGAGCCGCCATCTCCCGGCGTGAACGAGGCGGCTGGGCAACCCCTTTTCTGCATGAAAAAAACACATAGAAATTCCCTATCATGCGTAAATATTTACACAAAGTTGCATGTCAAGGGCTGGTGTTTTCGAGGGTCAAGTGTGTTTCGCCGGCTTGTGTGTGTTGACTAGTGGCGGAGTGACCGCAGCGCATCACGCGGCCGCGTTCAAGGACACCGCGCCCGCTCAGCGGCCTGATTTTGCGCGACGAGCGATTGCCCGACATCGGGCCCGACAGCGCGGCGAGGAGGCCCCCGGACACTGCGTCGTCTCCCCCGTCGCCATGGCGGCAAGTCTGGTGCGCAAGCTTGGCTCAGGGTCTGGGAATCAGGGACCGGCGCGCTGGCTCGAAAAAATGAATGAAAAGCGCCTCCAGCCCATTATCTACCTGCGCCAGCAGCTATCGAATAAATAGCGAGCGGTCGAGGCATCGGGCGCGTGAACTCGCCACCGCCGGCCTCCGTTACCAGTTGACTTCGCGGTCCGGCGTGGCGCCGATGCGGTGAATGGAAAGGTCGGCGCCTTCGAACTCTTCCTCCTGGCTCAGGCGCAGTCCCATGGTG
>NCGI01000408.1 GCA_002256925.1 Polaromonas sp. 28-63-22 | reverse complement strand
CACCCACGGACGAGCCGGCCAGTCCCAAGTGCCTTCTGTTCATCGACAGTTCGACAAGGCTTGGGAAACAATGGAAATTTTCGACTACGACAACATCCTGCTGCTGCCGCGCAAATGCCGCGTGGAAAGCCGCGCCGAGTGCGACGCCGGCGTAGAACTCGGCGGCCGCAGGTTCCGTCTGCCGGTGGTTCCCGCAAACATGAAGACGGTCGTCAACGAAGCGATCTGCATCTGGATGGCCCAACACGGCTACTTCTATGTGATGCACCGCTTTCACATCGACAACGTGGCGTTCGTCAAACGCATGAAAGAGGCCGGGCTGTACGCATCGATTTCCCTCGGCGTGAAGCAGCCCGACTACGACGCCGTGGACCAGCTCGCAGCGCAAGGCCTGGTGCCGCAATACATCACCATCGACATCGCGCACGGCCATGCCGACACGGTGCAACGGATGATCGCCCACCTCAAGGCGAAGCTGCCAGCGTCTTTTGTGATTGCCGGCAACGTGGCCACGCCCGAAGCGGTGATTGACCTTGAAACATGGGGCGCCGACGCGACCAAGGTCGGTGTCGGGCCGGGCAAGGTCTGCATCACCAAAATGAAAACCGGTTTTGGCACCGGTGGCTGGCAGCTATCGGCGCTCAAGTGGTGCGCCCGGGTTGCCACCAAACCGATCATTGCCGATGGCGGTATCCGCGAGCATGGCGATATCGCCAAGTCAGTGCGCTTTGGCGCGACGATGGTGATGATAGGCGCGCTGCTGGCGGGGCTGGAAGAAAGCCCCGGCGAGACCGTCGAAGTCGATGGCCAGCGCTTCAAGGAATACTACGGCAGCGCCTCGGACTTCAACAAGGGCGAGTACCGGCACGTCGAGGGCAAGCGCATTCTGGAGCCCGTCAAAGGCACGCTGGAGGCGACGCTGCGCGAGATGGAGGAAGACATTCAAAGCTCCATCAGCTATGCCGGCGGCAAAAAACTGATGGATATCCGCAAGGTCAACTACGTCACGCTGGGCGGCGACAACGCCGGTGAGCACTTGCTGATGTAGCGCACCCGCGACGGCCCGCTCGACGCCGGCTCAACCACCGGTTTGGCTGATCAGCCGCAGCGCCAGATCGTTCAGGCGGTGCCCGGGCTGCACCAGCGCCTCGACAATGCTGAAGTGATTGAGGCCGAGCAGCGCCTCGCGCACCGGCACCGTTTTTTCGCCCCATGCCTGCTCGATCAGGGCGTTGTGGCGAAGAAATTCTTCGCTTTCGTCGGCACCTGCCACCGCGTAAAAGGTGCCTCGCGCAGGGGAAGGAAACCACGCCGGACTCGCCTTCAACACCTGCGCCGGCGTCAGGCGCAGCGACTCCTTCAAAAACGGCGTGTTCATGACCGATTCAAGCTCATACAGGCCGGAGATCGACATCGCGTTTTTCACCAGATCGGCAGGCAGATCGCTCGCATGGGCGGGCCACAGGCACGCAAGCATCATCGCGGCCAGATGCCCGCCCGCCGAATGCCCGATCACCGTGATGCGGTCCGG
>NCGI01000407.1 GCA_002256925.1 Polaromonas sp. 28-63-22 | reverse complement strand
CCGGCGCGCTGCCAGAGCCCCTGCAGCGTCAAGTCGGTGTGCAGGGCCAGCTTGTGCAGCAGGCTGTGAATGCCCCGGGACGAGGCGCCGCTGCCGGCGAGCGAGGCAAACAGCGCCGTCTTGCCGGCGCGGTATTGCTCACGCACCTGGGCGAGTTCGGTCATGGGCCGGTGTGCGGGAAAGCAGGAAGCCGAAAGCGGAGCAGCTGCGCCGCGCTCAGGCGCTGACCGCCACGGGAGCCGCTGCGCCCGCCTGCGCCGCCACAGGCACGAACGCGGGAATCGGCGGGCTGCCTTTTGACAGCGTCAGCACTTCGTAGCCGGTTTCGGTCACCAGCACGGTGTGCTCCCACTGCGCTGACAGCGAATGGTCGCGCGTGACGATGCTCCAGCCGTCTTTTTCGGGGCCGTCCTTGATGTCACGCTTGCCGGCGTTGATCATCGGTTCGATGGTGAAGGTCATGCCGGGCTTCAATTCCTCCAGCGTGCCGGGGCGGCCGTAGTGCAGCACCTGCGGTTCTTCATGAAATTTGGTGCCGATGCCGTGACCGCAAAACTCGCGCACGATGGAAAAGCCCTGCCGTTCAGCAAACTGCTGAATCGCGAAGCCGATGTCGCCCAGCCGAATACCGGGCTTGACGCGCATGATGCCCTGCCACATGGCTTCGTAGGTGATGCTGCACAGGCGTTTGGCGGCGATCGAGGTTTCGCCAACCATGTACATGCGGCTGGTATCGCCGTGCCAGCCGTCCTTGATGACGGTGACGTCGATATTGACGATGTCGCCTTTTTTAAGCGGCTTGTCATTCGGAATGCCGTGGCAGACCTGATGGTTGACCGACGTGCAGAGCGATTTCGGGTAGGCGCCGTAGCCGGGAGGCTGGTAGCCCAGCGTGGCGGGAATCGTGCCCTGCACCTGCGTCATGTAGTCGTGGGCCAGACGGTCGATCTCGTTGGTCGTGATGCCGGGTTTGACGAAGGGCGTGAGGTAATCCAGCACCTCGGACGCGAGCCTGCCGGCCACGCGCATGCCTTCGATACCTGCAGCGTCTTTGTAAGTAGTGCTCATGGAAAGATTATCCCACCGCTGCCATGCCATTGCCGGGGAACGAGATTCCCGGCGGGCCGCACAGACGTGGTGCGCCGGCGGGCGGAAAACGCCGGGGGGGCGCTGCTAAAATCGACCGGATTCTGGCGCTCGCAGCATGGGCACCGTCCTCGACCGGCTCTTTTCCACCCTGGTTTCATCCTCGCGCTGGCGCTTTTCGCCGCTGGCTACTCACCACAAGGCCTTCGTACCCGTGACGCTTCACCTGACGACTTTCGAGGGCGAAGCCCACGGCATCAACGCCCTGAGCGATTTTCGCGTCCAGCAGCTTTTACCCCGCCTGCAGGCGATCGACAGCCGGATTTCCGGCATCAGCGCCCGGTTTATCCATCTGGTGGCCAGCAGCGAGACGCCGGCGCATGCGGTCATGGAGCAGCTCAAGGCGCTGCTGACCTACGGGGAACCGTGCCCCGCCGCGAGTCCCG
>NCGI01000064.1 GCA_002256925.1 Polaromonas sp. 28-63-22 | reverse complement strand
TGGTGGTCGAGTCGCGGCCGCAGCTCGAGGACATCACGCAGGCGCTTGATGAAATGATCGGCAGCGCGGCGGGTGGCACGGCGGGCTCGATAGAATTGGGCCACCCATGAGTCAGAGCCCACCCGACCCGACGCCACCGGTCACGCCCGTGCCGCCGTACCTGCCTGCCACGCCACGTGAATCCGCACCGACGGGCGCGGTCGCCGGCACGCCCCCGGGTCAGGCGGGCTGGTTGTGGCTGCTTGGTCTGCTTGCGGCAGCCGCCTTGTTGTCCAGCGGTTTGCTGTGGCAAAAGGTGAGCAGCATGCAGGAAGAACTGGCGCGCCGCAGCCTGGACTCCGGCGCCCAGGCCATCGAGGCACGCACACTGGCCCGGCAGGCCGAAGAAGGCACGCGCGAACTGGCCGCCCGGCTGGCGCTGCTGGACAGCCGCATCAGCGAAGTCAGCCTGCAGCGCAGCCAGCTCGAGGAACTGATGCAGAGCCTGTCGCGTTCGCGTGACGAAAACATGGTGGTCGATGTCGAGTCCGCCCTGCGGCTGGCGCAGCAGCAGGCGCAACTGACAGGCAGCGCGGAACCGCTGCTGGCAGCCCTTCGCTCGGCCGAGCAGCGTTTGCAGCGCGCCGCGCAACCGCGCCTCAACCCGTTGCAGCGCGCCATTGCCAAAGACACCGAACGCATCAAGGAGGCCAGCCTGACCGATGTGCCCGCGCTGCTGTTAAAGCTCGACGAGCTGTCACGGATGGCCGACGAACTGCCTGTCGCCAATGGCCTGCTGGCGGGCGACACGGCGCGCCCTGCAAGCGCGCCAGCAACGCGGCCCGTGGCCAGTCGGCCGGCCCCTGGCGCATCGGCCGCGCATGCAGAAGGTTCCGCCAAACCCGTGCAGACGCTGCTGGACAAACTCAAACCCGGCGTCTGGTTGCAGGGCGCGCTGGACAGCCTGCAGGGCGAAGCGCGCAAACTGCTGCGCGTCAGCCGCATTGATCACCCCGAAGCGGCCCTGATGTCCCCCGGGCAATCGTTTTTTCTGCGTGAAAATTTCAAGCTGCGGCTGCTCAACGCACGGCTGTCGCTGCTGTCCCGGCAAACCGAAATCGCGCGCAGCGATCTGGTGGCCGCGAACGCCTGGCTTGGCAAATACTTCGATCCCGCCTCGCGCCGGACGCAGGCGGCGGTGCAACTGCTGCAGCAGGTCCAGAGCCAGATCAAGACCAGCGAGTTGCCGCGGCTGGACGAAACCATGACCGCACTGGCCACGGCCGCTGCCGGTCGCTAGAGGGACACGGCCAGCATGCGTGCCGCACTTTGGCTTCTGGCGCTGTTCGGCGTGGCCGTCTCGGCCGCGCTGGTGGCCGGCAACAACCAGGCCGTGGTGACGCTGTTCTGGCCGCCGTACCGTGTCGATCTTTCTTTCAATCTGGTCGTGCTGTTGCTGGCGGCCCTGTTTTTGCTGCTCTACCTCGCGTCACGCGCGCTGACCGCGCTGGTGTCCTTGCCGCTGGAAGCCCGGCGCTGGCGCGCGCAGCAAAAAGAGCGCGCCATGTTCGGCTCCCTGCTCGATTCGCTGGCGCATCAGCTCGCGGGGCGCTACATCCGCGCCACCAAGTCGGCGCAAAACGCGCTGGCCCAGGAAAAAAGCCTCGCGCAGGTGGCTGACGAGCCCGGCTACGAAGTCGGCCACAGCGCCGCGCGATCCAACCAGCTACGCTCGCTTGCGCATCTGCTGGTGGCCGAAAGCGCGCAGTCGCTGCAAAACAGGGCGCTGCGCGACGAACACCTGCAACTGGCCCTGCGAAGCTCGGCGCACCGCAATGCGCTGGAAGTGCGCGACGGCGTGCAGTTTCGTGCCGCGCGCTGGGCCATGGACGACCGCGACCCCGGCGCTGCCCTCGACTGGCTGGCCCAGCTGCCGCAGGGGGCCGCGCGCCGTACGCTGGCGCTGCGCATGAAGCTGCGTGCCGCACGCCAGTTGCGCCACACTGCGCAGGCCCTGGATACGGCACGCCTGCTCGCCAAACACCGGGCGTTTTCGCCCGAAGCGGCGCAAAGCATTGTTCGCGGCCTGGCGCTGGAGCTGCTCAACGACGCCCACGACCCGGCCCAGTTGCAGCGTGCCTGGGAATCGCTCGACGCGACCGAGCAGTCCATGACCGAACTCGCGGTGCATGCCGCGTCACGCCTGACGGCGCTGCACGGCGACCCCGATCTGGCGCGTTCGTGGCTCTTGCCGTCCTGGGAGCGCATGGTGCAGCCGCGTTCCGACCTTGGCGACAACCTGCGCGTCAAGCTCATCGGGGTGCTTGAATCCGGTCTGGCGTCGCTCGACGCGGCATGGCTGGGGCGCATCGAGGCGGCCCAGCTCGGCCAGCCGCGCGATGCGAATTTGCAGTATCTGGCGGGTATGGCCTGCCTCAAGCTGCAGCTGTGGGGCAAGGCGCGCCAACTGCTGACCCAGGCCACGCACGGCCTGCAGGATGCCACGCTGCATCGCAACGCCTGGCGCGCGCTGGCGGTGCTGGCCGAACAGCGCGACGACCCGGCAGCGGCTGCGCAGGCCTACAAGCGGGCTGCGCAACTGTAGTTGTCCTCGCGATTTCCGCAGGCGCGGGCACCGCATTACGCATCCGGAATCACCGAATCGACGACCAGAAAAAAAGGCCCGCAAGCGGGCCTTTTTCGATCATCCGACGACCCGGCTGACGGGTCCGTCCTGGCGGCTCAGATCACGCGGCCGGCTTTTCAAAAGACAGCGGCATGCTCGCCAGGTCGCGTTTGGTCTCGACCAGCACCAGCGGGCCTTCAGCGGACACGACCACAGCCGGGCGCTCGCGCGGCACGTGAATCGGTTTGGCTTCAGCCGCTATCGCGGCGTTGACCTCGGCGATCTTGGCTGCGTCGGAATTCACCCATTGCAGGCCCGACGACTGCGCTACCTGGCTCAGGTCCTGCAGCGGCAGGTCGTACGACTGCACCTTCGGCAAGCCTGCGCTGGCGACGACGGGCGCTGCAGCAGGTGCCGGCGCGGGTGCGCGAACAGGTGCTGCCGGAGCCGGTGCAGTCGCCACGGGCGCGTCGATGACCGGTGCGCTTGCAACGCTTGCCGATGCCTCAGTCGCTATCAAATCAATAGCTGCTTGCGCACGTTCTTCCTGGGCTGGAGCCTGATTTGGCTCAGAAAAGACCGCTGTGATGCTACCTTCGGCAGACGCTTCGCTGCGTTCGGTGCCTTCGCCTTCGTTGCGTTCACGGCGGTCACGGCCATAGCGGTCGCGACTGCGGCGTTGGCGCGGCTGGCTGTCGTCCTGCGCGGCCTGGCCTTCGGGCGCCTGACCTGCAGGGTTGCGGCGTGCCTCCGGCAAGTCTGCGCCGGGCAGCTCGTTCATCGGTGCGTTTTCACCCATCAGGGTGACGGCTACAGCGTCAGGTGCCGCGTTGGAGCCTTCCGGGCGCGCTTCGCGGGTATCTTCGCGGCGACCGCTACGCTCACCACCACGCTCACGGCGGCCATCGCCACGGGGCTCCCGGTCACCGCGTGGTTCCCGGTCGCCTTGCGGACGGTCAGCCTGGGCACGATCGCCCTGGTCCTGACCCGGAGCTTCTGCGCTGGAGCGGTCCTGGCGACGTGCCGATGGGCTGGCCGAATCGCCACCCATCGCTGCAGCCATGGCGGCCTGGTTGGCCAGCGCGATGTCCTGCTCGACCTGATCGCGCGGCACGGCGCGCTCGCCACGCTCACCGCGTTCGCCACGGTCACGGCGGCTGCGCTCGCCACGGCCGCCTTCGGGGCGCGGTTCGCGGTTCTCGCTGCGTCCTTCTGCGGCGCCTTCGCCGCGTCCGTCATGGCGGGCTTCACCGGCTGGACGTTCCTGCCGCTCCGGACGGCCTTCCGGGGTGCGTTCGCGGCGCTCACCGCCACGACCTTCACCGCGACCCTCGCCGCGTCCTTCGGGGCGTCCTTCCGGACGACCTTCAGCGCGGCCTTGCCCTTCCGGACGTCCTTCGGCGCGTCCTTCTGGACGGCCCTCGGGACGACCATCCGTACGACCCTCTGCACGGCCTTCGCCGCGACCACGGCCACCCCGGCGGCCGTCACGGCCACCGCGTTCGCTGCGCTCACCACCACGCTCACCGCCGCGCTCGCCACGGCCATCGCGGCGGGCTTCGCCGGTGCGTTCTTCAGCCTTGACCGGTTTGACCGGCGCAGCGACCGGAGCCGCCTCGGGCTCGGCGCCAAAGAGGTTTTTGATCCAGCCAAAAAAGCCTTTTTCAGCGGGCACGGGCGCGGCGGCTACAGGTGCCGGGCGCGGTACGGGCGCAGCCACTGCGGGCGCTGGCGCGGCAGCGACCGGCCGGGGCTGCGCCACCGGCGCCGGTGCATCCGGCAGCACGCCCTTGATGATGGGCTCCTGCTTGTTGTGCTTTTCCTGGCTGCGGCGTGTGACCAGTGTCGGGTCTTCAATTTCTTCGGCCATCTTGTAGCTGGCTTCGATGTTGTCCAGACGCGGATCGTCGTGCTTCAGGCGCTCCAGCCGGTAGTTCGGCGTTTCCAGCGTCTTGTTGGGCACCAGCAGCACGTTGATGCGCTGCTTCATCTCGATCTTGGCGATTTCAGAACGTTTTTCATTCAGCAGGAACGACGCCACATCGACCGGCACCTGGCACAGCACCGAGGCCGTGCTGTCTTTCAGCGACTCTTCCTGGATGATGCGCAGAATCTGCAGCGCCGAGCTTTCGGTGTCGCGGATATGGCCGGAGCCGCCGCAACGCGGGCAGGGGATCGATGCGCCTTCCGACAAAGCCGGGCGCAGCCGCTGGCGGCTCATTTCCATCAAACCGAACTTGCTGATGGTGCCGAACTGCACACGGGCGCGGTCTTGCCGCAACGCGTCGCGCAGGCGATTTTCGACGTCGCGGCGGTTGCGTGACTCTTCCATGTCGATGAAGTCGATGACGATCAGGCCGCCCAGGTCGCGCAGGCGCATCTGGCGCGCCACTTCGTCGGCGGCTTCCAGGTTGGTGCGGGTGGCGGTTTCCTCGATGTCGCCGCCCTTGATGGCGCGGGCCGAGTTGACGTCAATCGACACCAGGGCTTCGGTGTGGTCGATCACAATCGCGCCGCCCGAAGGCAGTTGCACGGTGCGGGCATAGGCCGATTCGATCTGGTGCTCGATCTGGAAGCGGCTGAACAGCGGCGCGTCGTCGCGGTAGCGTTTGACGCGGTGCTCGTGCTCGGGCATCACGTGGGCCATGAACTGGCGCGCCTGCTCGTACACGTCGTCGGTGTCGAACAGGATGTCGCCGATGTCGCTGTTGAAGTAGTCGCGAATGGCGCGGATCACCAGGCTCGACTCCTGGTAAATCAGGAACGCGCCCTTGCCGCCCTTGCCGGCACCGTCAATCGCGGTCCAGAGCTTGATCAGGTAGTTCAGGTCCCACTGCAGCTCGGGGGCGCTGCGGCCAATGCCGGCGGTGCGCGCAATGATGCTGGAGCCTTGCGGGTATTCGAGCTGGTCCATCGCCTCTTTGAGCTCGGCGCGGTCATCGCCCTCGATGCGGCGGCTGACGCCACCGCCGCGCGGGTTGTTGGGCATCAGCACCACGTAGCGGCCGGCCAGCGACACAAAGGTGGTCAGCGCCGCACCTTTGTTGCCGCGCTCTTCTTTTTCGACCTGGACCAGCAGTTCCTGGCCTTCGCGAATCACGTCGTTGATGCGTGCCTGGCTGACGGCCACGCCGGGTGCAAAGTAGTTTTTGGAGATTTCCTTGAACGGCAAAAAGCCGTGGCGATCTTCGCCGTAATCGACAAAACAGGCTTCAAGTGAAGGTTCGACGCGAGTGACGACAGCCTTGTAGATGTTGCCCTTGCGTTGTTCGCGCCCTTCAATTTCAATTTCGTAGTCGAGGAGTTTTTGTCCGTCGACGATGGCCAGCCGGCGCTCTTCGGCCTGCGTGGCGTTTACCAGCATTCTTTTCATGATGATCTTCCTTATCGTTCTTGTGATGCAAGAACTGCGTTCGTCTCAAGCCCGAATGGGCCAACGATGCCAGGGAAGACGCTTGCGAACGTGGGGAATTGCCGGAGAGCTTTTGACAGCACGCAGGCCGACTGAAAATCAGTCAGCGGGGCGCGGTCTGGGCGTAGGCGCGTGGATGAAGGGAGCAGGGGTCCAACCGGTGTTTGCTATTAAAAATATAGCTGATTGCGCAGGATTTACCTGGGCTGCAGACTGATTTGTGCCTGAAAGCAAGCCGAGGAGGCGCTGCAGGCATGTGTAAATCAGACTGACCCGAGTTGTCATCAGCGCGCTACCGGTTAAAGGACTTGATCTCACCTGGATCCGCATGCAGCCGACAGTGCAAGACTGGAGGCTGCAGGCATGGTATTTCCGTAGTTGTATCGCAAAACGTCGACTTGTCTGCCCTGGAATGTTTCTGCCGCGAGGTGCCTGGCACCCGTCGCTTGCAGTTGATTACCGGCATGGCATCGACCTTCCAGCGAGCTTGCAGTGGGCCGTTTGACAGGCTTCGGACTTGCGTGGACTAAACTCCAGACAAATCAACCACTTACAGTGCATCGCTAGTGAAACACATTATAGGGGCAGCTTCGGGCAAGCTGAAAGCACCGCCCGCCCGCCCGGGCAAGGTGCTGCAGCGCGTCTCCAGCGTCGGCCCGGCGCCCCGCCCGACACGGGGCGCCGCCGCTGAAACCCATGCGCCCGTGCAGGTTCTGGCGCAGGCTGGCGGCGGGCTCCCCGCTGCGCCCGCGCAGGCCACGCAGGTCACGGTCGATGAAGACTACGCCGGCCAGCGGCTCGACAACTTTTTGATTCGCCAGCTCAAGGGCGTACCCAAAACCCATGTGTACCGCATCATTCGCAGCGGCGAGGTGCGCGTCAACAAGGGCAGGGCCCATGCCGATACGCGCGTCGAAGCCGGTGACGTGGTTCGCCTGCCGCCGGTGCGTACGTCGGAGCGGGCCGGGCAAAAAGCCCAGGCCATGGCTGAGGAAGTGGCACGCCACGGCGCCAGTTCCACCGTCGGCGGCTACGCGCCCTCGCGCGAGTTCCCGGTTCTTTTCGAGGACGAATTCCTGCTGGCCATCGACAAGCCGGCCGGCGTGGCCGTGCACGGCGGCAGCGGTGTCAGTTTTGGTGTGATCGAACAGTTGCGCATGGCCCGGCCCGGGGCTGATTTCCTCGAACTGGTGCACCGGCTGGACCGTGAAACCAGCGGTGTGCTGCTGATCGCCAAGCGCCGCATGGCCTTGAAGCTGCTGCAGGAGCAGTTTCGTGAACGCGAAACCGACAAGGTCTATCTGGCGCTGGTCAGCGGTGCCTGGCCGGCCAGCCAGCGCGTGATCGACAAGGCGCTGCACAAATACCTGCTGGAGAACGGCGAGCGTCGTGTGAAAGTGGTGGCCAACGACCATCCCGATGGCATGCGCTCGGTCACGCTGGTCAAGGTCAAGTCGGCCATTGCCGCCAGCCCCGCAGCGCCGGCCACGCCTTTGACGCTGCTGGAAGTGACCATCAAGACCGGCCGTACGCACCAGATCCGCGTGCATCTGGCGGGCGAGGGCCATCCGATTGCCGGCGACGACAAATACGGCGACTTCGAGCTGAACAAGGCGTTGCAAAAATCGGTGGACGGCGCACCGGCCCTCAAACGCATGTTTCTGCATGCCTGGAGCCTGAAGTTCAACCATCCCAAGACGCGAAAGACGATCCAGCTGCAGGCGGCCCTGCCGGATGAACTGCAACAGTTCCTGCCCTCACGCGGATAGGGCCGGGCGCCGGCCCGGCCTGCGCATCGGCCCCTGACCCGGCGACAATATCGCCATGCAAACCAGAAACTTTGACCTGATCGCGTTCGACTGGGACGGCACGCTCTTTGATTCCACGAAAATCATCGTGCGCTGCATCCAGGCGGCGGTGCGCGATGTGGGTGGCACCGCGCCGACCGACGAGGCCGCCGCCTATGTCATCGGGCTGGGCCTGATGCAGGCGCTGGCCCATGCCGCGCCCGATGTGCCCCCTGAAAAATACCCCGCGCTGGGCGCCCGCTACCGCCACCATTACGCCCTGCATGCAGACGATCTAAGTCTGTTCGATGGCGTGCTGCCGCTGCTGGACGCGTTGAAGGCGCGCGGTCATCTGCTGGCTGTGGCGACCGGCAAGTCACGCCGTGGGCTTGATGAGGCGCTGCAGAGCGTCGAACTCAAGGGGGTTTTTGACGGCTCACGCACCGCCGACGAAACCGCCGGAAAGCCCGACCCGCGCATGCTGCACGAACTGATGGCCCAGTTCGACATTCCGAGCGAGCGCGTCCTGATGGTGGGCGACACCACGCATGACCTGCAGATGGCGCTGAACGCGGCCTGCCCGAGCGTCGGCGTGAGCTACGGCGCGCATGAACCCGAGGCCTTCGTGGCCCTGAATCCCCGCTATGTGGCGCATTCGGTGCAGGGCCTGCACGACTGGCTGCTGCCCAATGGATAGGGTATGGCCCCCACGCTTTTTACTTCGTGTAATGCGCTGCCCCCCGAGGGGGCCGCTGCGCCTGCGGCCCGGCCCTTCGACAAGCTCAGGACAGGCCAAGGCCGGTTCCGCGGCCCCGGCTGGTGAGGAGGGAACCTCGACCCTTGTCGCCCCGTTCTAGGTTGGATGGTTTTCGCCATGAATGACTTGCTGCCGCTCTGCAACGACCGCGATCTGGTCGAAGGCGGTCAGGCGGTGCCATTCGACGTCAATTACGCCGGTCAAACCTGTCGCGCCTTTGCGGTCCGTTTTGGTGGTGTGCCGCACGCCTACCTGAACCGGTGCACGCATGTCGCGATGGAGCTCGACTGGCAGCCGAACCGGGTGTTCGACGACAGCGGCCAGTGGCTGCTGTGCGCCACCCACTACGCAGCTTACCGGCCTGACACTGGTGCCTGCGCCGGCGGCCCGTGTCGCGGGGCGCTGGTCAAAATCGGGGTGCTTGAAAAGGACGGACTCGTTTACTGGCAGTCTGCTTACAACCTCAAACCCGTGGAGTTTTAGGACTTCTCTAAACTAGTGCCCATGAATGATCCAAACCGCCCCGGCAACATCGACCCGTCTCCGGACTCCCCCCGGGAGCCTGAATTTGATAGAAACAGGCCTCAAACCCAATACGATCCTGCGCCACCTGCTCCCGAAATGATAGCGAGCCGCGCGCAAGGCAGTGCGCCGGCCGGTGGCCCGGGCTGGGAGCGGGCGACGCTTGAAAAACTGGCCTTTGCCGCGCTGAACGAACAAAAATCGACGCGGCGCTGGAAAACCTTTGTGCGCCTGTCGTGGCTGGCGTTTTTCATCGCGCTGGTGTGGCTGGCCCTGCATCGCGGCACACCCTCCAGCGATGCCACGGTGCCGCACACAGCGGTTGTGGAAATCAAGGGCGAGATCGCCGATGGCGCTGATGCCAGCGCCGAGTTCGTCAATGCGGCGTTGAAGGCCGCGTTTGAAGACGAGGGCTCCCGGGCCATTGTGCTGCTGATCAACTCGCCAGGCGGCAGCCCGGTGCAGGCCGGCATGATGAACGACGAAATCCTGCGCCTGAAGGCCCAGTACAAGAAGCCCGTGTACGCCGTGGTCGGGGAAACCTGCGCATCGGCGGCCTACTACATTGCTGTCGCCGCAGACAAGATCTATGTGGACAAGGCCAGCATCGTCGGCAGCATCGGCGCGCTGATGGATGGTTTTGGCTTTACCGGGCTGATGGACAAACTCGGGATCGAGCGCCGCCTGCTCACGGCCGGCGACAACAAGGGCTTTCTGGACCCGTTCAGCCCCCAGAACGACAAGCAGCGCGCCTTTGCGCTGGCCATGCTCGAACAGATTCACCAGCAGTTCATCGCGGTGGTGAAGGCCGGTCGCGGCAAGCGCCTGAAAGAAACCCCCGAGATGTTCAGCGGGCTGTTCTGGAGCGGCCAGCAGGCCATCGAGCTGGGCCTGGCCGACCAGCTGGGTACGCTGGATTACGTCGCCCGTGAAGTGGTGAAAACCGATGAGATCATCGACTACACCCGCCGCGACAACGTCGCCGAACGCCTGGCCAAGAAATTCGGGGCCTCGCTGGGTGAGGGCGCTGTCAAAACGCTGAAGGCGCTTCCCGGGTTACGCTGAGAGCGGCTGCGAGGTTAATAAGCCCGCTTCGTGCGGGCTTCTTTGTATCTGCGAGGGTGCCGGGTACGCCGGCGGGTGGTCAACGCCCCAGGCAAAACACCGTGGGTAAATCCAGCGGGGGCAGCGGTTTGTCGCGCTTCCAGCTGCTGACCTGCGCGCTGCGCGACCAGGCCTGCGCCAGCGTCAGGCCGCAGCTCAGCGCCAGTCGGGTGTTGCCCTGCAGCGTTTGCAGCAAGGCCTGCAGCAGGGCGGCATTACGGTAGGGTGTTTCGATAAAGAGCTGGGTCTGGCCGGTTTTCAGCGCCAGAGACTCCAGCTCCCGGATGCGCTGCCCGCGCTCTGCGGGGGGCTGTGGCAGATAGCCGACAAAGGCAAAGTTCTGACCGTTCAGCCCGCTGGCAGCCAGTGCCAGCATCAGCGACATGGGGCCCGTCAGCGAAACGACCTGCAGGCCCAGATCGTGCGCGGCGCGCACCACCGATGAGCCAGGATCGGCAATGGCAGGCATGCCGGCCTCGCTGACCAGACCGATGTCAGTGCCTTGCAGGGCTGCGGCCAGCAGAGGCCGGGCGTCGAAGTTGCCGGTGTGATCACCTTTTTTGTGAACCTCGCGCGGAAGCTCCTGAATCTGTAGCGTCTGGACCGTGTTGGCCAAGGGGTGCAGCTCACCCACACGCTTTAAATAGGCCCGCGTGCTTTTGGCGTTCTCGCAAATCCAGTGCGGCAGGCGGGCGGCAACCTGCAAGGTCGCCAGCGGGATCACGTCCTGCAGCGGCGCCTGATGCGCGCAGCCGAAATCTAGCGGCGCGGGCACCAGATACAGCTTGCCCCGGGTTGCCGCGCTCACGAAAGAACCCTGTTGCCCGCAAGCAGGCTGACGCCGGCCGCGCGAAGCATGGTGCAGGTCCGGATCAATGCCGTGGGATCGTCGCTCTCGATCGACGCCAGCAGCGCGATGCCCAGGCCTTCGCTTTTGGCGCTGCCGGCACAGTCATACGGCTGCTCGGCGTGCAAGTAGTTTTCAATCTCTTCGTCCGACAGCTCGCGAAAGATCACCCGTACGGCGGCCAGGCTGCCTTGCGCGAAACCGCTTTCCACGCAAACCACGGCGACAGCGGTTTGAAACACCACGGTCTGCCCGCTCATCTGGCGCAACTGCGCGCGGGCGCGCGCATGGTTGCCGGGTTTGCCGAGCGGCAGGCCCGCGAGGTCGGCCACCTGATCGGCGCCGATCACCACCGCCGCTGGTGACGAGCGCGCGACCGCGTGGGCTTTGGCCAGCGCCAGGCGCGTGGCCAGGTCTGCCGGCGCTTCCCCCGCCCGGGGCGTTTCGTCCACGTCGGGCGCCGCGACACTGAAAGGAATCCGCAGGCGCTGCAGCAACTCGCTGCGGTAGCGTGAGGTCGAGCCGAGTATCAAGGGTCGCCCATCGCCAGGCGCCGGGGCCGGCCGGGCCGAATCAGGCGGTGGCACAGGTGATTGCGTGCCCGCTACGGTCAAAGGTTTCATGGCCTGATTCTCTTACACTGCCTGCATGCCCTCACCACACCATGCCTGCCGCCTCAACATGCCCGCCTTCGCTGCGCAAGCCGAACCGCTGACCGGCCGCACCTTGCTACAAAATATGGAGCGCCTGGCGCAGGAAAACACTGGGCTGCAGGCCGATAAGGCTGTGGACTGGGAGGCGCGCGCCGAAATGCGGCCCGGAGCGGGCACGGACGACGACATCTGGCTCCATCTGCAGGCCACGACAAGCCTGACGCTCATCTGCCAGCGTTGCATGGGTCCGGTGGACACGCCCGTAGCGGTCGATCAGTGGTATCGCTTCGTCGCCACGGAAGACATCGCCATGGCGGAGGACGATGATGCCGAGGAAGATCTGCTGGTGCTGGAACCCCAGTTTGACCTGCTTGCCGTGCTGGAAGATGAATTGCTGATGGCGCTGCCGGTGGTGCCGATGCACGCGGCGTGCCCGGTGGTCCCGCCGATGCAGGCGGGGGAGTCGGGCGCCATCGACGATGCGCCGAAGAAGCCCAATCCTTTCGCGGTGCTGGCGCAGCTCAAAAACACCAAGCAATAGTAATTAATAATAATTATTTAGTACTCTATTTTTGCCAAAGTCTGAGTGTTTGTGCGCTCCATGCGTTCACCACAGCGCGGCGGCGGTACTGGAGCTACCGGATCGGGGCCTTATCGGGCTATAATCCAAGGCTTCGCGTACCAACGCAGTGATGTGACAGATGACGGTTTTCTGACCGCCTTTACACAGTTTGGTGCGTAAATGACCAACCCTACACCCCAGTCACTGCCTTCCTCAGGAGCGAATCATGGCCGTTCAGCAAAACAAAAAATCACCCTCCAAGCGCGGTATGCACCGCTCGCACAACGCACTCAACGTGCCAGGTATTGCCGTGGAGTCCACCACCGGCGAAACCCATTTGCGTCACCACATCAGCCCGACCGGGTTTTACCGTGGCCGCAAGGTGCTGAAGACCAAAGCCGAAGCGTAATTTCAGGCTTCAAGTACGGGCCCGCACTTATCCTGCGGGCTTTTCTTTTGCCTACATGCCCACTGCTGACTGCACCGGTCGCCCGATGATCAGGATCGCTGTCGATGCCATGGGGGGGGATTTTGGTCCCGCCGTCACGTTGCCGGCCTGCCTGGCTTTTCTTGAAGATCATCCGCAGGCCGAGCTGGTCGTCGTGGGCCAGCCCGAAGCGCTGGCTGCCCATCCGTTGCATGCCAGCCTGCAGGCGCATTCCCGCTGCCTGATCCTTGAGGCGAGCGAAATCGTCAGCATGGACGATTCCGTGGAAATCGCACTGAGGCGCAAGAAAAACTCCTCGATGCGGGTGGCGATCAACCAGGTCAAGGATGGCGCTGCCCATGCGGCCGTGTCGGCTGGTAACACCGGCGCCCTGATGGCGATTGCCCGCTACGTGCTGAAAACCATGGACGGCATTGACCGCCCCGCCATTGCCACGCAATTGCCCAATGCGGCCGGGGGCGCGACCACCGTGCTGGACCTGGGTGCCAACGTCGATTGCACGGCAGATCATCTGCTTCAGTTCGCCGTCATGGGTTCGGCTCTGGTCGCGGCCATCACCGGCAATGCGGCGCCCAGCGTGGGCTTGCTCAACATTGGCGAAGAGGCTATCAAAGGCAGCGAAGTGATCAAGAAGGCGAGTGATCTTCTGCGCTCGGCCGCAAACGCCGGCGACCTCAATTTCTACGGCAACGTCGAGGGTAACGACATCTTCAAGGGCACGACCGATATTGTGGTGTGTGACGGTTTTGTCGGCAACGTGGCGCTGAAAGCCAGCGAGGGGCTGGCCAGCATGATCAGTGGCTTTATCCGCGCGGAGTTTTCCCGTAATGTATTCACCAGGATGGCGGCGGTGGTCGCGTATCCGGTGCTGGCCGCGTTCAAAAATCGTGTGGACCACCGTCGCTACAACGGCGCGGCCCTGCTCGGCCTGAGGGGGCTGGTTTTCAAGAGCCATGGCTCTGCTGACGCCTTCGCCTTCGAGCGCGCCTTGAACCGGGCTTACGATTCGGCGCGCAACCAGCTTCTTGAGCGCGTGCGCGAGCGTATCGCTCACGCCGCCCCCCTGCTTGTGGCGGCACAGGGCTCATCCGGCGCGGATGACGTGGATGCCGTTTCTTCAAGCGCCTTTGACCCGCCGGTTTCAACAGCGACGCACTAACCAATGACTCTTTATTCGCGTATTACCGGCACAGGTAGTTTTCTACCGCCCCGGCGGCTCACCAATGCTGATCTGGCTGCTGAACTGGCCAGCAAGGGCGTCGAAACGTCCGATGAATGGATTGTGGAGCGAACGGGTATCAAGGCGCGCCATTTCGCGGCGCCGGATGTTTCGAGCAGCGACCTCGCCGTGGAAGCGGCCCGACATGCGATGGATGCTGCGGGCCTGAAGCCCTCCGACATTGACCTCATCATTGTGGCTACGTCGACCCCCGACATGGTGTTTCCGTCGGCAGCTTGCATCGTCCAGCACAAGCTGGGCATTGCCGGTTGCCCGGCCTTTGATGTACAGGCCGTTTGCAGCGGATTTGTTTATGCGTTGACGGTGGCTGATGCCATGATCAAAACCGGAACGGCGAGAAAAGCACTGGTGATTGGCGCGGAAGTGTTTTCCCGCATTCTCGATTTTTCGGATCGAACCACCTGTGTCCTGTTCGGTGACGGTGCAGGCGCGGTCGTGCTGGAGGCCTCAACGACACCCGGCATACTTTCCAGTGACCTGCATGCTGACGGCAAGCACGTAGACATCCTGTGTGTGCCGGGGCATGTGTCTGGTGGGCAGGCGCAGGGTAATCCGCTGTTGAAAATGGATGGCCCTGCTGTTTTCAAGCTGGCTGTCGGTGTGCTGGAAAGCTCTGCGCGCGCTGTACTGGCGAAAGCGAATCTGCTCGATACCGATATTGACTGGCTGATTCCTCACCAGGCGAACATCCGCATCATGCAGAGCACTGCCAAAAAATTGAAGTTGCCCCTCGAAAAACTGATTGTCACGGTGGACGAGCACGGCAATACTTCTGCCGCCTCTATACCGCTGGCTCTGGATGTGGCCGTGCGCAGCGGCAAGGTAAAAAAAGGCGATACCGTCATGCTTGAAGGTGTGGGTGGCGGCTTTACCTGGGGCGCGGTACTTCTCAACTATTGAGATGCTCAATCGTATCCGTGCCTCAGGCTTTTCGCGGAAGGTCGCCCGATGACACGCCATCGCTTGTTCAGGCTTGATACCTGGGTCGCCTTGCTGCTGGTCCTGGCCTTTGCCGTGTCGGGCTGGAAGATATTGACCCGGAAGCCCGTTACAAGCTTTGTAGCGGTCCCGCAAGCATCTCCGCGTTCGGATTGGTCCGGGGAAGATGCTGCGGGCGCGCTGTCGAAAGCGTGGCCGGCGCTGCAAACCTCCCCCGATGGCCGTTTTCGATTCCGGGCGCAGTTTGTCTCGGCGGCTCCAGGTCAGGCCGTGCATGCGGCGTCCATCGTCGAACTGCGAGATGGCCGCCTGCGGGCTGTCTGGTTTTCAGGTTCGAGGGAAGGCGCCGCTGATGTGGCAGTGCGCACCGCCGTCACGGATGCGGCGACGCTCCAGTGGGGCCCTGAACAGTCCCTGTTTGAACGGGACCGGATTCAGCGCGGACTTTGGCGCTATGTCAAAAAAATTGGCAATCCGGTGATCGCCCGAGCGCCCGATGGTTCGCTGGTGCTGTGGATGGTCAATGTCTCCCTCGGTGGCTGGGCGGGCAGTTCCATCAGCTGGTCGCGTTCGACTGATGACGGCGCAACCTGGAGCGACCCCCGCCGATTGGTTACATCGCCTTTTCTCAACATCAGCACCCTCGTCAAGGGTGCGCCCGTAGCGATGGCTGATGGCGGTATCAGCCTTCCCGTTTACCACGAGTTTTTTACCAAGTTCGGCGAAGTGCTGCGGCTCGATTCGGAAGGCCAGGTAGTGGGCAAGACGCGTATCGCCGGTAGCCAAACCAGTCTGCAACCTGTGTTGCTGGTAGCCGGACCGGAGCGGGCGCAGATCTATATGCGGTCGGGCACTGCGCGGGCGTTGATGGCGTCGGACACCATTGATGCGGGCAAGTCCTGGTCACCAACGCGGCCAACCGCGTGGTCCAACCCGGATTCCGCCGTGGCCGGCCTGGTGAGCAACACCGGTGCGCAGTGGCTGGCGCTCAACCCGGCCAGCAGGAACCGTGATGTGCTCGCGCTGTTGCAAACATCCCTCGGCGGCGTATTTGATGGCGTTCAGCCCTGGATGGTCGAGTCATCCGTGAGCCCGCAAAAGTCTATCGCCGAGCGGGACTTTGACCAGCTGCTTTCAGGCGAATTGATCGCACGCGGTGCAAGCGCCGGTCAGGCGCAGGCTTATGTGGCCAGCGCAAAACGCCAACTGTGCAACAGTGGCTATTGCGCGCAGGAGTATTCGTACCCTTACCTGCTGCAAAGCCGCGACGGCTACATTCATCTCGTCTATACCTGGCACCGCACCCGCATCAAGCATGTGTGGTTCGACCCCCTCCAGCCAGGGCCAGCCACCGGGCCCCGATAGCATGGCCATGTTTGCACCTCTTACCGACGTCGTGGCTCTGGCGGGCATTGCTTTGGTGGCAAGCACGGCTTGCCTCTATGTGCCCGGCATGAGTTCCGGTTCGACGAGGCGGGCCAACGTCAGAGGTCGGTGGCTGGCCGCTATTTGCTTTGTGGTGATGTGGCTGCCCGTTGGGGCTGTGCCGCTGCCGGTGGTTGCCTACGTGCGAGGCATCACCTCGGATTTGAGCGTGTCCCTGATGGCTCTGGCGGCGTTGAGCCTGTGCAGCCGATTGTTTGGTCTTAAACCGTTTGATTTGCGCGAGTACAAGCTGGTCTTTCTGGTGGCGAGCGTTGCGGCGCTATTTTTGTATCCACTGGCGCTTGGCCTGGGCGATTGGGATGCCTACCGGCCAGGCTGGGGATCAGCGGCCATGTGGACAATTCTGTTCCTGGTGTGTGTGGCTGGCTGGCTGGCCGGGTTTCGCCTGTTGCCCTTGCTGATAGCCTTGGCGCTGCTCGCCTGGACGGCAAGACTGCTTGAGTCGAACAATCTGTGGGACTATCTTCTGGATCCCTGGCTGGCCTTTTTCGCCATTTTCCGCACCCTGCGGACAGGCGCTCAAAGCTGGCTGAATCGTGGTCAACGCAGAATCGGCGGCGCGATTCCGCCGCCGGTACATTGATGGTTGGGACGGTGTTTGCGTGCATGATGCGTCGCCGTACCCAATTCTAAATTGGAGAGACAAATTGAGACCGTTCGCTTTCGTTTTCCCCGGACAGGGTTCCCAGTCGGTGGGCATGCTTGATGCCTGGAATGATCATCCCGTAGTGCGCGAGATACTGGCAGAAGCATCGGACGCCCTCGGGCAGGATCTTGGTGCGCTGATTCGGGAGGGCACGAAAGAAACGCTCGCCCTGACGACCCATACGCAGCCCGTCATGCTGGTGGCCGGCGTAGCGGCATTTCGCGTATGGATGGCTGAAACGGGCACGCTTCCGGCCGTCGTGGCTGGCCATTCGCTGGGGGAGTATTCGGCCCTGGTGGCGGCTGGCGTGTTGTCATTGGCGTCGGCTGCACCCCTGGTGCGCTTCAGGGCGCAGGCCATGCAGGACGCCGTACCGGTGGGCACCGGCGCCATGGCCGCCATCATGGGAATGCCGGCAGACCAGGTGATCGACGGCTGCGCTGAAGCCCTGCGTACTTTTGGCGGTGATACCCTGGAAGTGGTTGAAGCTGTCAATTTCAACGACCCGCTGCAAACA
>NCGI01000406.1:1542-2194 GCA_002256925.1 Polaromonas sp. 28-63-22 | reverse complement strand
GCCAGCGCCTTGAGCTTGCCGGCCTTGATGTTGCCGGACGCCGTGGCGAGGTTGTCGAAGTTGAAATCGACCTGACCGCTGAGCAGCGCGAGTTGCGCCGGGTTGCCGCCGTTGTAGGGAATGTGCACCGCGTAAATGCCGGCCCGCGCCTTGAACATTTCACCGGCCAGATGCCCGGCGCTACCGTTGCCGCCGCTGGCGTAGTTGAGTTTGGCCGGGTTGGCTTTAGCGTACTGAATGAAATCAGCCAGCGTGTTGATCTTCAGGCGCGCGGCCGTCTCGGCATTCATCACCAGCACATTGGGCACGCGCAGCATTTGCGTGATCGGCGCGAAGTCGGCCTGCGCGTTGTAGGGCATCTTGCTGTAGAGCCAAGGATTGATCGCGTGCGTGGCGACCGCCGCGATGCCGAGGGTCAGACCGTCGGGCGCGGCCTTGGCGACGGCGTCGGCGCCGATATTGCCGCCCGCGCCGGGCCGGTTTTCAATGATGACGGTGCCCAGCGAATCCTTCACGCGTTCGGCCATCAGCCGCGCCGTGGTGTCGATCGGGCCGCCCGGCGCGTAGGGCACGATGATGCGCGTCACTTTGGCCTGGGCCAGCGCGAGTGTGGCGGAAAACGTCAGCGTGGCCACGGCGACGATGGCAAGAA
>NCGI01000406.1:0-1535 GCA_002256925.1 Polaromonas sp. 28-63-22 | reverse complement strand
GGTGCGGGTGCAGCGGCGCCGCCTGTTCGGGCCGGGCGCTACGGTGGTGCTCAAGCTGGCGGATGACTTCCCGGACGATGGCCATCATCAGGGCGCGGTCGGGGTTGGGGTGGTCGGCCAGCGTGACGCGGGTTTCGCCAGCGCGCACGGTACCGGCATCGCCGTCATTCGGTGCAGGGCCCGGCTCAAAGGTGATGGGCACGCGGTACTTCGCCAGCAGCGACCCGCACGCGCCCCAGTCGCGTGTCCACTGGGGCAGGGCCTGCGCGCCGGCCCACAGTGTGCCGGCGGTTTCATAGCATTCTTCGATCTGCTGGTGGCCGAGCAATTGCGCCAGGTGCCGCTCCCGGGCCACGCAACTGCGAAAGTACTGCTCGTCGCTCATGCGCATGTGGCTGTCGGTACATTCGGACGAGTCGGCTTGGGTGACGCGGGTCATGATCTCTCCTCGGTTGGGGTGGGCTGCCTCAGGTCACAGCTTGCGCCTTTTCCTTCTCGGTCACAAACGAATCGGCAAAAAACTCATCGGCGGGCAGACCTGCGGCGAGGTAGGCTGCCTGCGCCGAATCGACCACGATGGGCGCGCCGCAGGCGTACACCTGGTAGCCCGACAGGTCGGCAATATCCGCAAGCACCGCCTGATGCACAAAGCCGGTGCGGCCGGTCCAGGCGTCTTCCGGCAGCGCGTCGGACACCACCGGCACGTAGCGCAGGTTGGGCATTTCCGCCACCCTGGCCATGATCCAGTCGTTCATGTACAGATCAGCCGGCCGGCGGCCGCCCCAGTACAGCACGGCCGGGCGCGTGATGCGCTTGAACTGCATGTGCTCGATCATCGCCCTGATGGGTGCAAAGCCGGTGCCCGACGCCAGCAGCACCATCGGTTTGGTGCTGTCTTCACGCAGGTAAAAGCTGCCGAACGGACCTTCGATCCGCATGATCTCCTTTTCCTTCATCGCACCGAACACATGCTCGGTGAACTTGCCGCCGGGCATGTGGCGAATGTGCAGCTCGACGCCCGGGTTCTCGGCCTGCGTGTGCGGTGCGTTGGCGATCGAATAGGCGCGCCGGTCGCCGTCACGCAGCAAGAATTCAACATACTGCCCGGCGTGGTACCTGAACACATCGGCCGCCGGTAATTGCAGGCGCATCACCATCACGTCGTGCGAGGCTTTCGCAAACGTGTTCACGCGGATCGGCATTTTCTTGACCGGGAAAGCGCTCTCGTCGGTCACCTGGCGCGACTCGATCACCACATCGGAATGCGCCACGCCGCAGCAGGTCAGAATGAATCCCGCCGCTTCTTCCTCATGCGAAAGGGCCTTGAGCTGGTGCGGACCGTGGACGACGGTGCCTTCGATTTTTTTGCACTTGCAGGAACCGCAGGCGCCGTCCTTGCAGCCGTAGGGCAGTCCAATGCCGTTACGAATGGCGGCGGCCAGCAGGGCTTCGTCGGCGTTGGCGGTGTAGCTGCGGCCGCTGGGCTGCACGGTGACGTTAAAACTCATGGTCGTTATCCTGTTAATGTCGATCTT
>NCGI01000405.1 GCA_002256925.1 Polaromonas sp. 28-63-22 | reverse complement strand
TTTGGTCCAGTAATAGGCGGCCACCACCAGCGCCAGCAAGCCGCTGAAGACCACCGCGCCGCCGGAATAGCCCAGACCGCCGGTGCCAGCCGTCCAGTCGCCCAGCGCCGTGCCCAGGGTCTGCGAAAACATGATCGTGACCCAGTAAAAAAGCTCGGCTTTCGGTGTGTTGACCGTATCGACCGAGACCGAGCCCAGCGTGCGGTACCAGGTGAACAGCGAAGCCATCAACAGCGCAAACAGCAGTGTGGAGCCGCCCGGGTAGCCGATGCCGAGCGAACGGTCGGCGAAATCGGCCAGCGTGGTTCCGACGGTGGTGGTGGCAATGATGGTGCCCCAGTAAAGAAAGGGGTGAAAGCCCTTCGCCTTGATCTGTGCGGCAACGGCCACCAGGAAGATCACACCGAAAATCCCCGTACCGACCAGGTAGCCCAGGGTGACCTGCGGAACCTTGCTCAAGGTGTCGGTGGTCGTGTCAGGGATACGGTTTTGCATCGTCAGTCCTCTTGTTGTTGGCCGGCGTCGCGCCGTGGATGAAAGCGTGAAGAAGGAGCCCGGAAGGTCATCAAGATGGCGCGCCGTGGAGGCTGCCCTGTGAACGATCCAGCTGCAAATCAGGTGTCTGGCTGCAGTGTAGGAACGACGCCTTAGCTCAAACTTAGCATCAGCATGGCCTTGCGGTCGACCAAGGCATTCGAGGCGCCCGCAGCGCTGGCATCATTCGTTTGTAGAATGCGCCGCGCCTCATGCAGGGGCCGGGCTCGTGACGACCCGGCCGCTACGCCATCGGCAGCGAGCGCTCGACAAGGCCCGCAAACAGGGCCGACCCCAGCGGCAGCACGCTGTCGTTGAAGTCGTAGCAGCTGTTGTGCAGGAAACGGCTGCCGGCCCCACCCACGCTGGCGCCGTCGCCGTCAGGCATCTGTTCGCCCTGCCCCAGCCGCAGATAGGCGCCCGGCTTGACCTGGAGCATGAACGAAAAATCTTCCGAGCCCATGCTGGGCTCCAGGTCGCGCACCACATTCGCGGCGCCCACCAGATCGTCGGCCACGGCAGCCGCCGTCGCAAACTCCGCCGGGGAATTGATGGTCGCCGGGTAAATGCGCTCGTACTTCACGGTCGCCGTGGCGCCGAAGCCCTGCGCCACCGCTGCGCACAGCTCGTGCAGACGCCGCTCCACCAGGTTTTGCACGGCGGACTTGAACGTGCGCACGGTGCCGACGAGGGTGGCCGAATCAGGCAGCACGCTCATCGCGGCCGGGTCGCCGGCCTGAACGGCGCAAATACTGATGACCGCACTGTCCATGGCCTTGACGTTGCGTGAAACGATGCTCTGAACCGCCGTGATGATGTGCGCCGCTGCCAGCACCGGGTCCACTGTCAGGTAGGCGTGCGCGCCATGCCCGCCCTTGCCGGTGATCGTGATGGTGACGCGATCAGCCGCAGCCATCATCGGGCCGGCGTTCAAGCCGATGGTGCCGGGCCGCATGGCCGGCCAGTTGTGCATCGCATAAATCGCCTGCACCGGAAAGCGCTCGAACAGGCCATCGTTGATCATCGCGGTGGCGCCGCCCCGGCCTTCTTCGGCGGGTTGAAAAACCAGCACCGCATCGCCCGCGAAATTGCGGGTCTCCGCAAGGTAGCGGGCGGCGCCCACCAGCATGGTGGTGTGCCCGTCGTGGCCACAGCCATGCATCACACCAGGCCTCGATGATTTCCAGCCGAAACTGTTGTGTTCGGTCATGGTGAGCGCATCCATGTCGGCACGCAGGGCGACCATGGGGTTGCCGCCTGCGCCTCCGCCTCCGCCTCCGCCAGCGCCAGCCTTGGCCGCTTGCCTGCCCCTGATGACCGCCACCACACCGGTTTTGCCGATACCGCGATGCACGGCATCCACGCCGCACAGCGTCAGCGCTTCTGCCACGCGGCCCGAGGTGTACACCTCTTCGAAACCCAGCTCGGGGTGCGCATGC
>NCGI01000404.1 GCA_002256925.1 Polaromonas sp. 28-63-22 | reverse complement strand
GTCCGGGTACATCGCGTTGCCGACGCGGCACGACACGTCGATGCCGATCACCAGCGCATCGATCACGTCGCGGCCTGTGGCCTTGGTGTGTTCTGCGAGTGCCAGCACGGCAGACGCCACCGGCCCGGCCGGGTGAATGATGGTCTTGAGGTGCGTGTCGTCGAAGTCAAAGGTGTGCGAGGTGATGCCGTTGACGAGGGCCGCGCTGCCCATGTCAACCTTGTCGGTTCGGCCCAGCACGCTGGCCTGCGGGGCGGGCTGCAGCATGCCGACGGCGGCCAGCGCGGCATCGGCCGCCTCGTGCTTTGCGGCGCCGACTGCGCAACCGAGCCAGTTCATGAAGGTGCGGTGCGCTTCGTGGTCCACCGCGTCGCTCCAGCCTTTGGACGGGTGCGTGGCCACAAACTTTGCCAGGATTTGCGTGATGGGAGGAGCGTTGTGGTCGGCGGCGACCTGGGTATTGCGGGCCATGGGTTTTTTCCGGCAAGTGGACTTGCCTGTCGAGGTGTGAATGAAGGGAGATGAGAAAGAGAGAAAACAGAGGCGCTATCAAAGTTATAGCTACCGGCGCAGGTACTACCTGGGCTACGGGCCTTTTTGACCCATAAACCGAAGATTCTCAGCTGTCGAGTTCGATCTTGCGGTCTCTCAGCTGTCGAGTTCGATCTTGCGGTCTTTGGCCAGTTTGGTCCAGCGCGCGATGTCGGTCTTGATGAAGGCGGCGAATTGCTCCGGCGACATGACGATGGGCTCAATCGCTTCGACCGACAATTTTTCGCGCAGATCAGGCGCTTTCAACACGGTGGCCAGCGTCTCGTTGAGCTGCTTCACGATCGGTGCCGGTATGCCCGCCGGGCCGACCACGCCGTACCACTGCTGCGCGTCGAAGCCCTTGAAGCCCGATTCATCGAGCGTGGGCAGATCCTTGAACAGCGGGTGCCGCACCAGGCCGGTCACGGCCAGCGGACGCACGCGGCCCGAGCGGATATGCGGCACGGCGGCCGCCAGGCCCGGGAACATGGCCTGCGTCTGGCCACCGATCAGGTCGGTGAACGCCGGCGCCACGCCTCGGTAGGGAATGTGCACCATGAAGGAGTTGATCTGCTGCTTGAACAGCTCCATCGTCAGGTGCGTGAGCGAACCCTGGCCGGCCGAGCCGTAGCTCACCTTGCCAGGGTTTTTCTTCACGTACTCGACAAATTCCTGCACCGTTTTAACTGGCAGTGCGGCATTCACCACCAATACATTCGGCGTCGCGCCAATCATGCCGATGGCGGTGAAGTCCTTGATCGCGTCGTAGGGCAACTTGCGCGTGGCCGGGCTGGTGCCGTGTGTGGCCACGTAGCCCTGCATCAGCGTGTAGCCGTCGGGTGCCGCCCGGGCCGTGGTCTGGCTGGCAATCACACCGCCGCCGCCGCCCTGGTTGTCAACGATGAAACTCTGCTTGAGCACGGTGCCCCAGCGCTCCGTCAGTGTGCGGCCGACCATGTCGCTGCCGCCGCCGGCAGCCACCGGCACGATGTAGCGAATCGGTTTGGCCGGGTAGGCCGGACCGGCTGACTGGGCCGAGGCGGTGGTGGCCACCGACACCAGGCCTGGTGCATAGACGAGGGCCGGTGCGGCCTGTAGCAGGGTGCGTCGTTTCAAGGTTTGTCTCCGGTTGGAAGGTACTGGCGCCTGGCCTGGGGCGGCAGGGGCTCTGACCGGAGATTTTACGCAGGCAGGCCCCGCGTGTTCGTCAGGGTTGGCGCGGCTTGTCGGCGGCGCTGCGTTCGTCGTGGATTTCACGCACTTCGACGTCCACCACGTCAGCGCTGCGTGGCTGTGGCTCGGCCGTCTGGCGGCGCGCTGCCGGCCAGACGCCGTCGGCTGCCGATCGCCTGAACTGCTGCATCTGGCTGAACATCACCGCCACCGCCGGTTTGCGACCGGTCAGCAAAAACCTGATCGAGGCAAAGACCAGGTAGATGAGGCCGGCGGCGAGCATGCTGACGGCAAAGACCACCGCCAGCAGACCGAGGAAAAGCTTGAATACCAGGCCGAGAATCTGGCCGAAAAACTGGTTCACGGAATCACCCATGGAACGTTGCGCTGTGTGCAGCATGTCAGAACCCTTTCAGCCTTGCAACTGACGATGGCAGGGCGCTTTTCAAGGCGCGCGGCCGGCTTTTGCAAGAGCTTTACCAT
>NCGI01000063.1 GCA_002256925.1 Polaromonas sp. 28-63-22 | reverse complement strand
GTTGACAGCGTATTTCGCGCCGCCGCCCCAGAGGGTCAGCTTCGAACTGTTGGTATTGTCTTTCAGCTGGGCGTAGGCCAGGGCAACGCCCGACTTGCCGTCCGAGAAGAAGCCGGAGATGCCGTTGTAGGTGCTGGCCGACGAGTTGCCAGGCTGTTCACCGAAGCCGTGCATCAGGGCGCCACCAAAACCGGACATGATCGGGGTCACGTAACGGATGGAATTGTTCTGCCGCAGCGCTGCACCGCCACCATTGGTACCGTAGCCGCCGTAAAGCGCGCCTGCATTCAGTGCGCTGAAGGCGACGTTCGGGTTGATGGCTGGCTGTGCCAGGCTAATAGGGTCTGCCAGGCCGATAGAGTCCACGCCCAGAATGTTCTGGCGGCCCAGGTTGATGGAGCCGAAGCCACCCGACAGACCGACTGTGGCCTGGCGGTCGAAGAGCGAAGGCGAGACTCCAGTGGGTGAGGCGACAAACGCAGCGCCGGGTGCCGGAGTGGCGCTGCCAAAAGCGCCACCAGCAGCGCCCGTGTCATTGACCAAGGTGCCTTCAAGATTGAAGTTGGCCTTCAAGCCGCCGCCGAGATCTTCGGTGCCGCGCATGCCCCAGCGTGACGTGGCCAGTTGGCCCGGGTCGATACCGGTCCGCGAATCGCCTGCTGCGTTCTGTTTCGTGGTGTAGGTCACAGCAGCATCAACGATGCCGTACAGCGTGACGGAGCTTTGCGCCATCGCGGTGGTGGCGGATACCAGTCCCAGCACTGCGCCGGCGACAAGGGTCAATTTTTTCATGGAGTCTCCAAGGTTTGTAAGTGAATGAAAGCCGATTGTTGATCTGGAAGTTGCCCGCCCGACCCCAATCGACTCACCATGCCAAGCGTAAAGCCAGCGTAAAGCGCCGTCCAGATGGCTTTCCTCTAATCGTGTCTTTTAGATGACAAGTAGAAACCCTAGGGCGAGGTTGTCGCGATGGCGTGGAGGTCCTGTGGAAGGCAGACTTTTCCCGGGAGCAGGGGGCCGCGATGAAGAGGCGTCCAGGTGGACAGGCCTGATGCGGGCCTTCTGCCGACCGGGTGATGGGGCCGTGCGGTTACACGCAAAAATGAGCGACTGTCAACCACCGGACTTGGGGGCTTGACCTTCGGTTTGACGCTGTCAAAAGGCCGCTTTAAGATCATAAATCCATTACATTGAGTTACATAAAATGCTTGAAATTATGACGACTTTCACAAGCGCGACACATTCAAATTAGTTCCCCAAAAAAGAGGGTTTTCACTCTGGATCTTTGAAAAAACCCTGGTTCCTTTTTTTTGAGCCAAGCGTTGCGTTGAGACAACAGATACTGCATTTATTGCACGTTTTTTTGGGGTTTTCTTTGCGAACTGTGGCTTGGTCTGGTGCAATAGCAACAGCTTCCGTAAAAGGGGGTTGGTCGTGGTCTCTAAAAACTCTCTCGGCGGCGCAGCCAAACTGCGTCATTGGCTAGACCCTGTCACCGTGACCCTATTTTCAACCTTGGAGAAAATCTCAATGAAAAAGACTCTCATCGCCCTCGCGGCCCTGACTTCGATCGCTGGCGTGGCGCAAGCCCAGTCCTCCGTGACCTTGTACGGCATTGCTGACGCTTTTGTCGGCAGCTTGTCCAGCACCACGCGTACTGCAGGCGTCAGCACTAAAACCACAAACACCGTGATCGACAGCGGCGGTTTGGCGTCGCCACGCTTCGGCCTGCGCGGTGTTGAAGACCTCGGCGGCGGCCTGAAGGCTGTGTTCGCCCTGGAAGGCGGCATTTTGTTTGATACCGGCGCGGGCAACCAGAGCGGTGGCGGTTTGTTCAGCCGTCAGGCTTTTGTCGGCGTGAATGGTGGCTTCGGTACCGTGACCTTGGGCCGTCATCTGACCGCCTATGACGCACTGCGCGGCGCGACCAACTACAGCGACAACGCACTGTTGTTCAGTTTTAGCCAGATCGGCGCTGTTTACGGCAACGGCGTAGCTGACTACACCAACCGCACCAGCAACAGCCTGGCTTACACCTCACCATCGTTCGGCGGCTTCAGCGGCGCGCTGGTCGTGGGAACCGGTGAAGATAAAACGACTGGTGTCAGTGCATCGCGCAACAACAGCTTCCACCTGAAATACGCCAATGGCCCATTGCTGGTGGGTTACGCTTACCAGAACGAGCGTTTCAACGGCGGCTCCAGCATCTCTGCAATACCGGCCCCTGGTACTGCTATCACCGCTGCTACCGGCGAGCGTGATTACAATCTTTTCGGCGCATCGTATGACTTCGGCGTCGCCAAGATCACCGGTAGCTACCAGGCTGCCAAGCAGAAGAATTCAGCTGTTGCTACCAATAACGGCAAAGACCAGGAATTCCAGGCTGGCGTGACCGTACCATTCGGCGCAGCTGCTGTATCGGCTGGCTATGTTCGCTCCAAGTCGGACAACACCGGTTTGCGCGCGACGGGCTACAGCCTGCTCGGAACCTACAGCCTGTCCAAGCGTACGTCGCTGTACGCTGGCGGTCTGTCACGCAAGTTTGACTTGGCCGCAGGTGCGAACGGTACTGAAAAGTTCACTGCTGTCGTAGCTGGTCTTCGCCACAACTTCTAAGCCAGACGGGTACGCCGGCGCAAGTCGGCGCTACCTTTCCTGACTTGGACGTTTGATAGCGTCAAAAAGTCACCCAAGTTTTGCTTGGGTGACTTTTTTGCTTTAGGGATCAGAAAAATGCAGACTGCGGTGGTAGCGAGATGACGTTATGGGTCCAACCCGCTGAAGGTTGAACTGTCCGCGCTGATCCTTCGACCAAGCTTAGGACCGGGTCCGCAACGCGTGTCGAAGTGTCTTTGGCGTACGCTTGCCCTTCGATACCTCAGGGCGAACGGGGAGAACTTGGGGCGAATCGAGGGAAGTCAGGACTTCCCCGCCTGATTAATAGCCATCAGGTGATCACAGGGACGGCATCGTTCCATGGTCGTCGCCCGCCCACACGCGTTTCCTGACCAGACAGCGAAGAACCGCCGGCCATCAGCCTGTCGTCAGTCGTGTTCCAGATTCCAGACCAGATGCGCGTCGATCAGAAGCCCGTAGTAGGCTTTCAGGGCATTTGCCTGGGCCTGCAAGGCGCTGCTGGCCGCAGTGGTAGCCTGACGACGCGCCAGCAGCAAGGACTGCAAATCGCCCTCGCCAAGGGTGTAGGCACGTTGCACCAGCCTGGCGTTTTCCTGCATCGCACGGGCGCCGTCGTTGGCAATCTGCATGCCTTCATAGGCTCCCCGCGCGGAGACCAGTGCGCCGGCAATCCCGGTTTCAAGCTCGCGCTTTTTGAGTTCAACTGTGTTACGAGCCACTTCGACCGCTGCGAGGGCCTTGGCACTGCGTGAATCGCGCAGTCCACCGGGCAGGGGAATGTTGATCGTGACCCCGGAGATACGTTCTCGTCCACCTAAATCTGAGGCGGTGAAAACGCCAAGCGTGGGATCGGGAATCCGGTCTGCCCGGGCACGCTCGGCTTGGGCTTGCGCGATCCGCATCTGCGTCTGCACAACCTTTAATTCGTCGCTTTCACCAATGATCCGATCCCGCCATAGGGTGTCGTCCTCAGCAATCAACACGGGGGAAGGTAAAAGCACGCTTTGGCGGTTGATGCCCGGGAAACGGACAGACAAACGGGCCCAGGCTGCAGACGCCTGCGTTTTGGCGTCAATAGCCATCCGTTTTTGCTCTGCCAGGTCGGCTCCGGCAAGGTTAAGGTCAAGTTTCGATGCGTCACCGGCTCGGGTACGCTTGTCCACGGCTTTCAGATTCTCCTGTACCTCCTGAAGATTGGCCGCCGCCAGTTCACGACCGTTTTCGGCGGCGATCCAATCCAGCCATAGCGCGATCAACACCCTCGCAGACTCATGCAGGGCCTCTCCATACCGCGCCTCGGATTCCTCGACCGTGGCTTTGCCGATATTACGGTCGGCCGCGCCCTTCGAGGGGAGTCTGATCCCCCGTTCGATGCCTACGTTCCACTCGCGGTATCGAGAGCCGGTGTCCAAAGACCGCTGTTGCCCCAGCGCCTTCGCAGTCCATTCATAGGGTGACCTGCCAAGAATGCTGGACTCTTGCCTGGCAACCTCCAAACCTGCACGGGCGGCAGCGACGCGGGGATCCTGGTCCAGAAGTGGGCGGGCCGTTTCGGTGGGCAAAAGCCCGACAACGCTCGGTGGCTCTAGCGCCAGGACCGAACCCGACGCAGTGATGAGGATGGTCAGGAGCAGACGACGCATCATGCGATTTCTCCGGCTTCGACCACGGGGGTGATCCAGTAACGCAGACCGGTGCCGGCGAACTGCTGGTGCAGGCTGGCCAGCAGCGCCTGCCTGTCGGCATCAGGAATCAAAACCTGCACCTGCGTGGCAAAGGCGCGCCCGAGCACCTGCTCGGTCTGGTTCAGGCTGCCAAAGCCCAGGCCATGCGCGGCCGTCGGGGTACTCGTGAAAACCGCCGCATGGGGTGAGAGAAGAAGCAGGTCGAGCAGCTTTTCTTCCACCGCCGGCGGACACAGGACGGTGAGACAGAGATCAGACATCAGAAACCTTTCGTTGCGGAAACGCGAAACGCAAATACAAAATGGGCAGGAGCATGAGCGTCAGGACGGTGGCGGTGATCAAGCCGCCAATCACCACAATGGCCAGCGGACGCTGAATTTCCGACCCCGGACCGGTTGCGAAAAGCAGGGGAATCAATCCAAAGGCGGTGATGAACGCTGTCATCAGCACCGGCCGCAGGCGGCGCTTGGCGCCCTGCAGAACCACGTCACTGAGCCGCATGCCCTCGCTACGCAACTGGTTGAAATAGCTCACCAGGACCACGCCATTGAGCACCGTGATGCCCAGCAGGGCGATGAAGCCGACCGAGGCGGGCACCGAAAGGTACTCCCCGGTAACCCACAGTGCCACGATGCCGCCTACCAGGGCAAAAGGAATAATGCTGAGGATCAGCAGGGCCTGGCGCACGGAACGGAAGGTCGAAAACAGCAGGACAAAAATCAGGCCCAGTGCCACCGGAACCACCACCGTGAGCCTGGCTGCCGCGCGCTGCTGGTTTTCAAACTGGCCGCCCCACGTAACGCGGTAGCCGGTATCCATAGGCACTTTCTGGCCCACCAGAGCCTTTGCTTCCTCAACAAAACCCACCAGATCGCGCCCTGAGACGTTGGCAATGACGACGCTGTAGCGGCTGCCCATTTCACGGTCGATCTTGACTGGCCCTGCAGCGCGCTCCAGGCTTGCCACGCTGGTCAGCGGCACGGTATTGCCAGCCTTCGTCGTGATGCGCATGGCGCCAAAATCGGCAGGTGACATGCGGATGCTCTCGGCACCGCGCAAAACGATCGGCGTGCGGCGGTTGCTTTCTATGACGACACCGGCGCGCTGCCCTTCAATTTGCTGGCGCAACGCGTCCTGCACTTCCTCGACGCTCAGACCCAGCCGCCCCGCCTGCAGGCGGTCCACCGCCACCCGCAGGTATTGCACGCCATCGTTTTGCACCGTGTAGACGTCCTGGTTGCCCGACACAGTCTTCAGCAGCGCCTCAACCTGGCTCGCATAGTCGTTGAGCTTGTGCAGATCCGGTCCAAAAATCTTGATGGCCAGGTCACCGCGCACACCGATGATCATTTCCGACACGCGCATTTCAATGGGTTGCGTAAAGCTGTACTTGATGCCAGGCATGGGATCGAGCACCTTGCGCACTTCGTCCATCAGCGCTTCCTTGGTTTTCATGCGCCACTCGCCTTGCGGCTTCAACAGCAGGTAGGTGTCTGTCTGGTTGAGCCCCATCGGGTCCAGGCCGATTTCATCGGAACCGGCGCGTGCCACGATGCCATGCACTTCCGGTATCGCCTGCATGATGGCGCGCTGGATTTTCAGGTCGAGTGCGGCACTTTGTTCGAGACTGATTGAAGGCAGTTTCTCGATCCCGACAATCAGATCGCCTTCGTCCATCGTCGGCATGAAGGTCTTGCCCACCTGGGTGTAGATGAAGCCAGCCGCCAGCAGCATGACCACCGCCACCGCCGCAATGACGCGTTGTTTCTGCAGGCCCCAGACGAGCGCCGGTTCATACAGCGCAAGCAGCTTGCGCGGCAACCACGGATCTTCGTGCTTGACTTCCCGCAACAGGTAGGACGCCAGAACAGGAATGATGGTGAGCGACAGCAGCAGCGACCCGGCGAGCGCAAAAACAATGGTCAGCGCCACCGGCACGAAGTATTTGCCCTCAAGGCCTTGCAGTGTCAGCAGCGGAAGGAACACCGTGATGATGATCAGGATACCGGCCGTGACGGGAACCGCCACTTCGCGCACGGCCCGGTAAATGGTGTGCAGCCGGGGCAGTTTGCCGGCGGTCGGGTCGGTTGCAAGGCGTTGCACGATGTTTTCGACCACGACCACGGCCGCATCGACCAGCATGCCAATGGCAATGGCCAGGCCACCCAGGCTCATCAGGTTGGCCGACATGCCAAAGGCGCTCATCAGGATGAAGGTGATCAATGCCGCCAGCGGAAGCACCAGCGCTACCGTCAATGCAGCGCGGATATTGCCCAGGAACAGCCCGAGCAGCACGACCACCAGCACAGTCGCCTCGATCAGTGCGGCCGACACTGCATTCACGGCCTTGTTGACCAGCGACGCCCGGTCATAGAAAGTCTTGATCTCGACGCCGGGCGGCAGGGTTGGTTGCAATTCCCCGATCTTCTTGCGCACCCCTTCCACAACCATCTTCGCGTTGGAGCCCGCCAGACCCAGCACCAGGCCCTGCACGGCTTCGCCCTGGCCGCTTTGCGTGACCACGCCATTGCGGGTGACGGTGCCGATCTTGACCTCCGCCAGATTTCCCAGCCGGACCGGCGAGCCATCCTTCATGGTGACCACGATGGCACGCAGGTCCTCCAGGCTGGTAATGCTGCCTTCGCTGCGGACCAGAAGCACTTCGTCGCCCTCGCCAAGCCTGCCAGCGCCGTCGTTGCGGTTGTTCGCCTCGATCGCGTCTTTCATCTGCGTGACCGTCACGCCGCTGGCGGCCATACGCACCGGGTCGGGCACGACTTCGTAAGCCCTGACGACGCCGCCCAGTGCGTTGACATCGGCAACGCCGGGAACGGTGCGCAGGGCGGGCCGGATGACCCAGTCGAGCAGGCTGCGTCGCTCTGCCAGAGACAATGCGTCGCCCTCGACGGTGAACATATACATTTCCCCGAGCGGCGTCGTGACAGGCGCCATGCCACCGGAAATGCCCGCGGGCAGACTCGCACTCAGACCGCCCAGGCGTTCGCTGACCTGCTGACGTGCCCAATAGATATCGGTCCCGTCCTCGAAGTCGATCGTCACATCGACCAGGCCATACTTGGTGACCGAGCGCAGGATTTTTGTTTTCGGGATACCGAGCATTTCCACCTCAATCGGCACCGCGATGCGGCTTTCGACCTCTTCGGGCGTCATGCCGGGTGCTTTCATGATGATCTTGACCTGCGCGCTGGAAACGTCAGGAAACGCATCAATCGGCAACCCGCGCAACGCGTACCAGCCCGCACCGGCCACCATCAGGGTGACCAGCAGCACAAACAGGCGCTGCGCCAGGGAAAACTGAACAAGGCGGGCGAGCATTATTTGGTTTCCTTCTCATCAAGCCAGGCGCCCTTGAGTGCGACCACGCCGCTGACGGCAATCTGCTCGCCCGCCTTGACCGGACCCTGAATCCGCACACGCTGACCAGCGCTGGCCGCGAGCTTGACAGGGCGGGCCTCAAATCCGTCAGCGGTACGCACGAACACGTAGGCCTGGTTGCCGTCGTGGGCCACGGCCGAAAGTGGCAGATCCCATCCACCCGCGCCGGTCGCCGCCGGGAGTTCCACGCTCAGCAGCTCACCCGGCCGGACCTGGCCTGCCTTGCCCCGAACCAGTGCGCGCATCACGACCATCTGGCTGCCGGAAGTCACCATGGCGCTGCTGTTCAGAATCTGCGCCGTGATATCGCGCCCCTTCACCTTGAGCTCGGTGCCTGGCGCCCACGTGGTGCTTTCAGCGACGGGCACCTGGATTTCAAGCCAGAGCGTGCCTGTTTGCGCCACATTCATCAAAGCTGTTGCAGGGTCGACCCGCTGGCCGGGCGCGACCTTGATGTCGGTCACATGACCTGCCTGTTTGGCGCTTAAAACCAGACTTTCTTGCGGGTTGCCTGAGGCCGCAACCTTGTCGATGGTTGCAGGTGACATGCCGCTCAGCCGCAAGGCTGTCTTGGCCTGCCTTAACGTGGCCTCGGCCTCCTGCAGGGCGGCTTGCGCCTCTTGCACACGGCGTTGGGCAATCAGGCCTTCGCCAAAGAGATCCTGCTCACGCCTGGCCGCCTGGCGGGCCAGTGTGGCGCGCGCGCTCGCCTGAAGGAGCTGCAGCTGCAACTGGCCAAGCTCCGGGCTCACCAGCCTGACCAAAGGCTCACCGGCCCGCACCAGTTGATTGGGTTGCACCATCAGCTGCGAAATCAGGCCGGCTACCGGTGAGCTGATGACCTGCTCCGCATTGGGAGGAATCACAACCTGCGCCGGGTAGCTGGTGCGCACCGACTCAAGCTGAGTCTGCAGGGGCGCGGTCTGGATGCCCATCGCCTGAAGCTGGCTGCTGGCAACGGCAAACTTTGCCGGCCGGTCTGCAGCGTGCGCCGTCAGCGAAAAAGCGCACAGCAATGCCGCAGCGCATGCGCAGGGGCGCGCTTGAAAAAACGAACGAATGATGTTCATGACTAACCTCGGATAGTGTTGGGGGGGCGTGCCAGACGTGCTTACGCCGCTCAATGAGCCAGCGAAATAAAAACGTGGGGGAACTCGCGCGAAGCAGGCGGAGTTAAATGACAGCTAAACCTCGTGGAGGCCTAAAAGGCGACTCAAGCTTCGCCAGGGGCAGCGCGAAAGAATATGAGGCCGGTTTCAAGGCGTGGGTAAATGCAACCCAAGTGAAACCTGTGCTGGAACTTGCCAGCAGGTGGAGTGCCATGATGGCGTGCAGAAGCTGGTGTTCGACCTCCCCAAGCGGTTCCGACTTGAGGCTTTCGCTGGTTTTCAGCGTGTGCCTTTGGAGTTGATTGATCGACACGATGTTCGCCTGACCGTGATGATCCAGGTCGTGGGAAAGCTCTTTCAGGGTAAATCCGCGCGTCCCGATGCTCGTCGTAAAAAGGACGAACGCCAGGAGCGAGAGAACTATTCGAATGGATCGTCCCATTTAAAGACACCGAATGCAAACAACTTGCACAATGGAAAAACTCCCTACGCCACGTGTCATGCCTGCAACCTCCCAGGAGCAACCATCAGGTTGCTCATACGTCAATGACTTGATCGCCGCATGGGCAGCGCGTTGCAAGGTTATATCAATGCAGGCGTTCTCGGGACTGATCATACCAATCACATTCCGGAGATGTCCATGATTTTGCCCCAACTCTATCCCGCCCTCGTGGCATGAATGGACCTGTTTCCCGAGCATATCGCATCCTACCCCCCAGGATACGCTACAGTCAAGGAATTCACGTGAATTGGCGAGGCCTATTCGGCAGGCCAGGCTGGTCTATGCGAATACGAATCTTTTCGAGGAACCCCAACATGCTTGAAGTCCTCTCCAACAGAACCTACCGCCACCTGTTTTTTGCGCAGGCTATTGCGCTGGTGGGGACGGGTCTGGCTACCGTCGCCTTGAGTCTGCTGGCCTTTGATCTGGCTGGTGCGAACGCCGGGGCGGTGCTGGGGACCGCGCTGGCCATCAAGATGCTGGCCTACATAGGCATTGCGCCCGTTGCTTCGGCGCTGGCTGAGCGCCTGCCGCGCCGTGCGGTGCTGGTGGGGCTTGATGTCGTCCGCGCCGCTGTGGCGCTGATGATGCCTTTTGTCACACAAATCTGGCAAATTTACGTGCTGATCTTTGTCTTGCAGGCGGCATCCGCTGCATTCACGCCAACCTTTCAGGCGACCATCCCCGACGTCTTGCCTGACGAGAGCGACTACACCAAGGCCCTGTCACTGTCGCGCCTTGCCTACGACCTTGAAAATCTGGTGAGTCCGATGCTTGCAGCCCTGCTCTTGAGCGTGGTGAGCTACCACAGCCTCTTTGGCGGCACCGCTCTGGGCTTCCTGGCGTCGGCAGCGTTCGTCGTTTCAGCGGTGTTGCCACGCGCCAAAATGCCGCCGAAGCGCGGCATTTACGAGCGGACCACCCGTGGCCTGCGCATCTATCTGGCCACACCGCGCCTGCGCGGACTTTTGGCGCTCAACCTTGCGATCGCATCGGGCAGCGCCATGGTGATCGTCAACACCGTGGTGCTGGTGCAGTCAGGCTTTGGTTTGACGCAGACCGCAACGGCCATCGCGTTGGCCAGCTTCGGCGCCGGCTCCATGCTGGTCGCCCTGGCGCTGCCGAAGCTGCTCGACCGCGTGCCAGACCGACGTGCCATGCTGGCCGGCGCCGGGCTCATTGCTGTGTGTCTTCTGGTGGGCTTCGTGCTGGCGACCCGCTATGCCGTGCTGCTCCCGCTGTGGTTTGTCATGGGGCTGGGCTATTCGCTGGCGCAAACGCCTTCCGGCCGTTTGCTGCGCCGTTCATCCGGCGCGGCGGATCGCCCCGCGCTTTTTGCCGCGCAGTTCGCGCTGTCGCACGCCTGCTGGCTCATCACCTACCCGCTGGCGGGCTGGCTGGGCGCGAAATTCGGTCTTGCCACCAGTTTTGTTACCCTGGGCACCCTGGCTGCGGCTGCCGTGCTGCTGTCGATGCGCCTCTGGCCCTCGGACGATCCGGTTGAACTCTCGCATCGACATGACGAGCTGGCTGAGGAGCATCCCCACCTGGCCGGTGCCGTCCGGGAACACTCGCACGCCTATGTCATCGACGACGAACACCAGCGCTGGCCTTCCCGATAACGCGCCTGAACGGGGATAATCGTCCCGTGCGATCCAAAACCGATTTTCCTGCGCTGACTGCGGCGGACGCCGCAGCGGCTTCGGCCTCCCGCTTCACCTTGACCGCAGGCGGCCGGCCGTTTGCGCAGATCAGCCGCTTTCATCCCGAACTGACTGCTTTCCGGCGCGACCTGCATGCGCACCCCGAGCTGGGTTTCGAAGAGGTGTACACCTCGGGCCGCGTGGCAGAAGCGCTGACGCTGTGCGGCGTGGAT
>NCGI01000403.1 GCA_002256925.1 Polaromonas sp. 28-63-22 | reverse complement strand
CGCCGGCCGCCAGCGTGGCGTTCAGGCGCTGGCGCTGGGTGTCGAAACTTTCCAGCACCGCCATGCCCTTGGCCATGCCTTCGATCCTGTCGGCCTTGGCGATGGGAAAGGCGGCGCTGCTACCCGCGCCTGTGTTCAAGATGGCCATTGCGCGATCATCGCACAGCCACCTCAAAGATCGCACACGGGCGGCGAACGAGGCCGACCGGCAGGCTTTTGACCGCCTAAGCTCGTGCGCTGGCCATCGCGCTCTTTGCGGCGGTCTTGCTTTCAACGGGACATACAAGCATGCGCGTACAGGTAGCGATTGTGGGCGGCGGCCCGGCCGGGCATTTGCTCGGCCAACTGCTCTACCAGGCGGGGATTGACGCCGTCGTCATTGAGCAGCGCAGCCAGGCCTACGTGCAGGCCCGCATCCGCGCCGGCGTGCTCGAACAGGGCACGACCGATCTGCTTGATGAAGGCGGATTTGCCCTGGGTTTTGGCGGCAGCAGCCACCGCATCGATCTGCAGCACCTCACCGGCGGCAAACAGGTCATGGTGTATGGCCAGACCGAAGTCACCAAGGACCTGATGGACGCACGCGCGGCGGCTGGTCTGGCGACCGTGTACGAAGCGCATGAGGTCAGCCTGCACGACTTCGACACGCCCCACCCCAGCGTGCGCTACAGCCGGGGCGGCGTTGAACACACGGTGCACTGCGACTTCATCGCCGGCTGCGACGGCTACCACGGTGTCAGCCGCGCCAGCGTACCGGCGGCATCGCTTCAGACCTTTGAGCGCATCTACCCTTTCGGCTGGCTCGGTGTGCTGTCCGACACGCCGCCCGTGTCACACGAGCTGGTGTATGCCAACCACGCGCGCGGCTTTGCGCTGTGCAGCATGCGCAGCGCCACGCGCAGCCGCTACTACGTGCAGTGTTCGCTCGATGACAAGGCAGAGCACTGGAGCGACGACGCCTTCTGGGACGAGCTGCGCCGCCGCCTGGCGCCGGAGCTGGCCGACACTTTGGTGACCGGCCCCTCGATTGAGAAAAGCATTGCGCCGCTGCGCAGCTTTGTGGCCGAGCCGATGCGCTTCGGCAGGTTGTTTCTGGCGGGCGACGCCGCGCACATCGTGCCACCCACGGGCGCCAAGGGGCTCAATCTGGCCGCCAGCGATGTGCGTTACCTGGCGCGCGCGCTGGCTGCGTTTTACCAGGGTAGCAGCCATGGCATCGACCACTACTCGGCCACCTGCCTGGCTAGAGTCTGGAAGGCCGTGCGCTTTTCATGGTGGTTTACTTCGTTGATGCACAAGTTTCCCGACACCGGCGCTTTCGGACAGAAGATCCAGGAAGCCGAACTTGACTACCTCGTCAACTCGCAGGCCGCTTCGACCTCGCTGGCAGAAAACTATGTGGGCCTGCCGCTGTAGCAGGCAGCCGAAGCGAATCAGGATTCCCAAGTCGCTATTATTTCAATAGCTACTCGCGCACGTATTGATTGGGCTGCAGCCCTGAATGACTTGAGAAACCGATCATTTCAGCATCTACGCCCGAGCTTTTCGCCGCAGCGATTCGTGGGCCTGGATGCGGAGGGGCATGACCTCCGGCGACCCGGTCACGCCAGCGCGTCGCAAGGCCACAACGCCAAGCCTGTATAAAGCTTGCTCATGCAAGCAGATCTTTCCGCACCCAAGCTACCCCGTCCGGCCAAACCCGCCCCGGCCCTGAAAAGCCTCAAGGGCATTCGCATCCTCAGCCTGGCCCTCAACCTGCCCGGCCCGGCTGCGCTGATGCGTTGCCGCGACATGGGGGCGCGCTGCGTGAAGCTGGAGCCACCGCCGCACGCCCCGGCCCACGCATCGGGCGACCCGATGAGCCAGTACAACCCCACGGCCTACGCCGCGCTGCACGACGGTGTTCGCGTGCGCGTCGCCGATCTGAAAACCGCCAGCGGCCAGCGCGCGCTGCAGCGCGAACTGGCCCGTGCCGACGTGCTGCTCACCTCGTTTCGCCCCTCGGCGCTC
>NCGI01000402.1 GCA_002256925.1 Polaromonas sp. 28-63-22 | reverse complement strand
GCGGTGCAGCTTCAGGGTGTCTGGATCTACCCGGACGACTGGCTTTACGCCGACGAAGACGGCATCGTCGTCATGCCGCCGCCGCTGGAAACTTGATCCCCAGGCGCCTGAAGTGCGCGCCCTCCTGGGCGGGATGTGGGCGATGCGCGTGTGCCTTTTTTGCGCTGCTGAGCCGGCATTCACGCCCGCCCAAGAGAGCAGCTCGCTATTGAAATAATAGCTGCTGGCGCAGGTAATATATGGGCTGCCGGCCTATTTGACTCCTATTTCAGGCCTTGCAGGGGCCTACGCACTGATACCGAACGCCCGCGTGCTGCGGTTTGCTGATTGACTTGAAAGGAACTGCCCATGGTTTCCGTGATTTTTGAAGTCTGGCCCGACCCGGCGCACCGCGCGGGTTACCTGGCGTGGGCCGCCGAGCTGCATGCCGAGCTGCTGCAGATGGACGGCTTCATCTCAATCGAGCGTTTTGAGAGTTTGAAGGAGCCCGGCAAGTTGCTGTCGTTGCAGTTCTGGCGTGATGATGCGTGCCTGACGGCGTGGCGTAACCTGCACGCGCATCGCCTGGCCCAGGCGGCCGGGCGCAGCAGCATGTTCACCAACTACCGGCTGCGGATTGCCGAAGTCATTCGTGATTACGGGCTCGACGAGCGCGCTGAAGCGCCCGCCGATTCGCGGCAGGCGCACGGCTGATTTCCGTGCGCGCCGCCCCGGACCCTCAGGCCGCCAGTGCCTTGGCCCGGACGTTTTCCAGCGCCTGACCGCCGCCGTAGCTGGCCTGCACGGGTGGCGTGCCGCCCAGCGTGACCTTGATGGCGCAGTACTTGAACTCCGGAATCTTGGCGAAAGGGTCGAGCGCGGCATTGGTCAGCCGGTTGATGGCCGCTTCGTAGTAGCAAAACGGCACAAATACCGCACCGCGTGGCGAGCTTTCGTCGGCGCGCGCATAGAGCATGACCTCGCCGCGCCGGGAGGCGATGGTCACCACGTCGCCCGGCTTGCCGCCCAGCGCAGCCAGGTCCAGCGGGTGCACCAGCGCGACCGGATCGGGCTCGATGGCATCGAGCACCGTGGCGCGGCGCGTCATGCTGCCGGTGTGCCAGTGCTCGAGCTGGCGTCCGGTGATCAGCACCAGCGGGTAGTCGGTGTCAGGCCGCTCGTTGGCCGGGATGATGTCGGCGGGAACAAATTTCGCCCGGCCGGTCTCGCGCGGGAAGGTGTCTGTAAACACCACCGATTCACCCGGATCGCCTTCCTTGACGCAGGGGTAGGTCACGGCGTGCTCACGCTCCAGCCGGTCCCAGGTGATGCCGCCTATGCTGGGCATGGTGTGGCGCATTTCGTCGAACACTTCGCTGACGTGGCTGTACTGCCAGTCAAGGCCCAGCCGCTTGGCCAGTTGCTGGATGATCCACAAATCCTGCTTCGCATCGCCGGGCGGATTGACAGCCTGGCGGCCCATCTGCACCAGCCGGTCGGTATTGGTGAAGCTGCCGGTTTTTTCCGGAAAGGCGCTGGCCGGCAGGATGACGTCGGCCAGGTAGGCGGTTTCCGTGAGGAAA
>NCGI01000401.1 GCA_002256925.1 Polaromonas sp. 28-63-22 | reverse complement strand
GGTTCTCTGGCGTTCGCCGCTGCGCCGCAAGGCCGGCCGCTTCGGTTTCCAGGCTGATGCGCAATTCAAGCACTGCAATCACATCGGCGATGGTGGCAAGGTCCTGCGTGGCGATCCTGAAGTTGCCGGCATCGCGTGGTGGCAGCACGAAAGTGCCGATGCCGTGACGGGTCTCGACCAATCCGCAGGCCTGCAGACGGGACAGCGATTCCCGGACCACGGTGCGGCTCACGTCAAAGCGGGCCATGATCTCCGCTTCAGTCGGCAATTTGTCGCCGGGCTGCAATTGCTTGTCTTCAATGCTGGACGCAAGGCTTTCAACGATGACGCTGACCAGTCCGCGGGGTTTGCGCACCGGCTGCTGCTGCGCCTGCAGAAGCGCCAGCAAGGCATCGCCGCGCGGGCTAAGGGGTGTTCGGAGAGCCATAGGAACGGGTTGACAAACGGCGGGGCGCGCCAGAAAATTCCAGTTGTCAGACAACTTACAACACGGTCGATCGAGGTTTACTGTACCAAACCGACGGCCCTTGTCCAGTACTCGAAAAGAAGGCATCGAAGGCCGGTTCTCGCCGGCTTTTCCTTGCGGGGAAACGCCTTGTTGTCATGTCTTTATTGCCTTCCCACCTTGTGACTCTGCGCAGCGAAACCCTTACCCCCTGAACGCACCGACCTCAACCACCACCATGCCGATGACGCCCTACCAACCGTTTCCCAACAGTTTCAAACGCAGGCTCCAGGCCGGCCAGACGCTGATTGGCTGCTGGTGTTCGCTGGCCAACCCCATCACCACCGAGGTGCTCGGTCTGGCCGGTTTCGACTGGATTTTGCTCGACGGCGAGCATTCCCCCAATGACGTGACGACCTTCATCCCGCAGCTGATGGCGCTCAAAGACAGCCCGAGCGCGCCGGTCGTGCGTCCGTCCACCAACAGCGAGGTTGAAATCAAGCGCCTGCTGGATGCGGGCTTCTACAACTTCCTTGTGCCTTTTGTCGAAAACGTCGAGCAGGCGCGCCGCGCCGTAGCCGCCACGCGCTACCCGCCGCAGGGCATTCGCGGCGTATCGGTGGCGCAGCGCAGCAACCGCTACGGCACGGTGCCTGACTACTTCAAGTCCATCAACGACCAGATCAGCGTGATGGTGCAAATTGAAAGCCGCGCGGGCGTGGCCGCCTCGCGCGAGATTGCCGCGCTCGAGGGCATCGACGGTATTTTTGTCGGCCCCTCGGACCTGGCTGCAGGCCTGGGTCATCTGGGTAACGCCAGCCACCCGGACGTGCAGGCCGCCATCGCCGCTGTGTTGGCCGATGCCAAAGCCTGCGGCAAACCAACCGGCATCCTGGCCTCGGTGGAGGCGGACGCGCGCCGCTACATGGACATGGGCGCCACGTTTGTAGCCGTCGGCAGTGACCTCGGTTTGTTCCGCGTGGCGACGCAGGCGCTGTGTGACCGCTACCGCAGCTGAAATGCTGGCTGATTTGTTTAACCAACGTCTGGAGAAATTTCAATGAGCAAGCTGGGTTTTATCGGTCTGGGCATCATGGGCGCGCCAATGGCGGGTCATCTGGTGAA
>NCGI01000400.1 GCA_002256925.1 Polaromonas sp. 28-63-22 | reverse complement strand
ACCACGCTGCCATTCGGCCTGAACCAGCGCCAGCAGAACGCCTGGATGTACTACGGCGGTGGCCTGCCGCTGGTGCGCGAGTTCATGAAGGAATATGGCATCGTCAGTTTCCCCGGGGGCAACACAGGCGTGCAAATGGGCGGCTGGTTCAGGAAGGAAATCAAGACCCTTCAGGATCTGAAGGGCCTGAAAATGCGCATTGCCGGCCTGGGCGGCGAAGTGATGACCCGCCTTGGTGCGGTACCCCAGCAGATTGCTGGCGGCGAGATTTACCAAGCACTGGAAAAGGGCACGATCGACGCCGCCGAATGGGTCGGCCCCTACGACGACGAGAAACTCGGCTTCAACAAGGTCGCGCCCCACTACTACTACCCCGGCTGGTGGGAAAGCAATTCGATGTATTCGTTTTACGTCAACAGCAAGGTCTGGGACGGCCTGCCCAAAGATTACCAGGCCGCTTTTGAGGCCGCAGCGGCCGAGGCGAACATCGACATGATGGCCGAGTACGACTTCAAAAACCCGCCAGCGCTGCGCCGGCTGGTGGGCGGCGGCACCAAGCTGCACGCCTACCCGGTTGAAATGATGAAGGCGGCGCAAAACGCCGCGTTTGAGCTGTACGAGGAAGAAGCGTCGAAGAACCCGGCCTTCCGCAAGATGTACGAGCCGTGGAAGAAGTTCCGCGCCGAAATCATGCTGTGGCACCGCTTTGCCGAGAGCACCTATTCCAACTTCGTACTGAATAACCCGCCCGGCAAGGCCTGATTCGAAATCGGGCGCCCAGGCCTAGTACTCCGTGGTCGCGTCCCGGCCCATCAGCGCCGCAACAGCGCTGGCAGGCGTCAGGCGACCATCGAGCAGCGCCACCACCGCATCGGTGATCGGCATGCTGACGCCCAGGTGCCGTGCGCGTTCGGCCACGGCCCGGGCGCAGTACACGCCTTCGGCCACATGCCCGAGGGACGCCAGGGCTTGCGCGGGGGTTTGGCCGCGCGCCAGCAGCAGCCCGACCTTGCGGTTGCGGCTCAGGTCGCCGGTGGCCGTCAGCACCAGGTCGCCCAGCCCCGACAGGCCGTTGAAGGTCTCGGGCCGCGCACCAAGCGCCACGCCCAGGCGCGTGATCTCGGCCAGGCCGCGTGTGATCAGCGCGGCCCGGGCATTGAGACCCAGTTGAAGCCCGTCACACAGGCCGGTGGCAATCGCCAGCACGTTTTTGACCGCGCCCCCGACCTCGACGCCGATGACGTCGTCACTCGCATAAACGCGCAACGCCGGGCCATGGAAGGCGGCTACCAGCGCATCACGCACGTCGGCGTGTTCGCTGGCGGCCACCAGCGCGGTCGGCTGGCCGCGTGCCACTTCCATCGCAAAGCTCGGGCCGCTAAGCACACCCGCTCTCAAATTGATAGCTACCTGCGCAAGTATTTCGTGGACCAGCAGGCCAAACGATGGTCCGGACGGTGCTGCACCCGGGTTGGCGGGCAGCGCGGCTTCCAGGCCCTTGCTGAGCCAGACCACCGGCGCGCTGGCGTGCTGCAGGCTGCGCAGCAGGCCGCGCGCCGCCGACACCGGCGTGGCCATCACGATCAGG
>NCGI01000399.1 GCA_002256925.1 Polaromonas sp. 28-63-22 | reverse complement strand
CTTCAGCAGGATGTCCAGCATGGCGTAGCTGTCCTTGCCGCCCGACACGCACACCATCACCTTGTCGCCTTCCTCGATCATGTTGAAGTCCACGATCGCCCGGCCCACCTCGCGGCACAGGCGCTTTTCCAGCTTGTGGTCCTCCCGTTCAAGTTTTGTAGCCCCCACGCTCCCCACTGCGTGAGCCTTCGGCGATTCGCTGCCCCTTTCACCGGAAGTAGGGGCGCTACGCCTACGGCCCGGCCCTTCGACAAGCTCAGGACAGGCCAAAGCCGGTTCCGTGGCCCCGGCTGGTGAAGATGAAGCCCCAACGCTTGTTGCTTTGCGTGCAGCGCTCTCCGTTTTTGTAGCGTCGCCAGTCACATTCAACTCTTCAACTTGCATCGGTTTCACCATTGTCCTGTCTCGATGCGAATGGCTACTTCGCAGTCGTCAAAAATTTCCAGCTTGGCAATCTTCACCCGTACCCCGACCACGCCGGGCAACTGCATCAGGCGGTGCGCCAGTTTGCCGATCAGGCTCTCCAGCAGGTTCACGTGGCTGGCGGTGCATTCGGTGATGATGATCTGGCGCACCTTGCGGTAGTCCAGCACATGGTTGATGTCATCGTCGTGGGGCAGCAGCGGCTGCGTGCCCAGATTCAGGTCCGCATCGACCTGGATCGGTTGCGGCGACGTTTTCTCATGCTCAAGAATGCCCAGATTGGCGTCAAAGCGCAAGCCGGTCAGGTTGAGGATCTGGGTGCCACGGGTATTGAACATAGGGGATTCCATTTCTAAATCATCCGTGCACTTTGTCGGCTCCGCTTGCCGTACGCCTGTACTGTCTGCGCGTCGCCTTCGCGTTCACGAATGATTTAGAAACGGAATCAGTCATTGCCGGGGGCCGAGTCGGGGTGCATCATGGAAAAATCACGTTCGAACTTCATCAGGTGCTGGCCGCCGTCGACCAGCAGCGTGGTGCCGGTGATCGAGGCGTTGTCGAGCGCGAACTTCACGGTGGCCGCCACATCGGCGGGTGTCGATGAGCGGCCCAGCGGTGAGAGCTTGTGCAGCGCCGCGAACTGCGCGTCATCGAGCATGTGGCTCGTCAGTGTCAGGCCCGGTGCCACGCCCACGACCCGGACGCGCGGCGCCAGCGCCAGGGCCAGCATGGTCCCGGCCGCTTCCAGCGCCGCCTTGGACAGCGTGTAGCTGAGAAAATCAGGGTTCTGGTTCCACAGCTTCTGGTCCAGCAGATTGACGACGGCGCCCGTGGCGTCGCGCCCGGCCAGGTGTTGGTGTAGCGCCTGGGCCAGCACGATGGCCGCGCCGGTGTTGCTGTGCAGGTGCCGGTCGAGGGCGGCGAAAGAAAAACTGGCCGCGCTGTCGTGCTCGAAGGTCGAGGCGCTGTTGACGACGGCATCGACCCTGCCAAAGTGACGCACGACCTCGGGCAGCAGGCCGCGAACGCTCGCCTCATCCTCAAGATCTGCATGAAAAGCGGCTGCAGACCCCGAAATACCTGCGCAATCAGCTACTGTTTTCATAGCGTCTGCTTCAGAACTGCGGTAGTGCACCGCCACCTGCCAGCCGCCGGCAGCGAGCGCCAG
>NCGI01000398.1 GCA_002256925.1 Polaromonas sp. 28-63-22 | reverse complement strand
GGGCGACACTGCAATGCCGCCTTCGAAATAACTGACCGGGTAGTGCGGAACGACATACAGCGCCACCAGCGTGGCGTGGATTTTGGCCGCCAGTTCAATGGCACTGTCAACGGCTTTGCCCGAAAGCTCCGAACCGTCGGTTGCCACAAGAATACGCTGGTACATGGTATTGCTCCGAAGTTGTTGGCTTTCAGTATAAAAACGACGCACCGGCGCAGCTTGATCCACATCAAGCCACCGGCACATCCAGGCATCGGTGCGCCGAGCCTCCGCGTCAAGCTGCCGCGGCAGCTCTGCAGCGGCCTTTTGTTAAGCGAAAAAGGCCTGCAGCCCAATGAATACATGAGCCGACAGCTCCTGAAGTGATAGCGGCGCGTTATGCCGCAGCCAGCGCCGTGCGCGCTGCCGCCAGGTCCCAGCCGGCCCAGCCGCAGCTTTTGAACAGCACCGGCCCGGCGGTTTGTGGGGTGCCCGCGCGGACAAGCTCGGCCAGCGTGGCGAAGCGGCTCGTGTCGAGCCCCGCCTGCAGCAAATCGCCCGCTTCGTGCCGCGCGTCGGGCGTGTCAAGGCAGACCGTGCCCTGCGCGGCGACATGGCGGCACAGGCCGGGCGACAGCTCGACCATCGACGGCGTGAAGGCACCCACCGCGCTGATGAAGCCGCGCCCGCCCGGCAGCGCGCTCAGGACGACACCGTGGGCTGGCGTGCAGGTGACGGCCAGCGGGCAATCGGCCAGCGCGGCATTGGCATCGTCGACCACGTGCGCGCGCAGGCCCAGCGTGCGCGCATGCTGCACCAGCGCCTGGGCGCTTACCTCGCTGCGCGAGGCGATCATCACGTCCGTGATCTTCAGCACGTCCGCAAAGGCTTCAAGGTGCGCGTGGCCCTGCACGCCGGCGCCCACAATCAGCAGCGGCCCGCCGGTGTCGGGTGCCAGCCGCTGCGCGGCCAGCACGGACACCGCCGCCGTGCGCCTGGCGGTCACGGTCGGGCCGTCGAGCAGCAGCAGGCGCTGGCCGGTGGCCACGTCAAAAACCAGCACGTCGCCCTGGATGGCCGGCTGTCCGCGACCCGCATTGGCCGGCGTGAAGGTGATGAGCTTGGCGATCGCCGTGCGGGCATCTATCGCCGGCATCACGAACAGGCTGCCGCCGCCCGCCAGGCCCTGAACCAGACGAGGCGGCACCTGCACCGAGGCGTCGTCCAGCAGCAGCAGCAGCTCGCGCACCAGCGCCGCATAGGGCAGGCGTTCGCGCGTCTGCGCAGGACTCAGGAGCGCTGCTGTTGCCGGGCTCAAGGGTGGCGTCGAGGGGGAAATCGAGGTTCGCATCCGCCGATGGTAAGGCGTGGGAAGTTGCTTGGGCCCCCGCCGCAGGGCGAGCGCACAAGCGTGTTCATCCTACAGATCGGCGCGACTGCCACTGAATGGCTTTTCCATGGCGATGCGTAGCATCTCGGCATGGCTTCGGTGTTTCCCGCGAGCCAACCAACCAGTGAGCCAGCAAGGCGGTGCGACATGTTTTCTGATCACCTGCAAAAAGTAAACCATTTCCCCAGGATTCATTTGCTGGTCGCTGCCGCCGCGCTCGTGATGG
>NCGI01000397.1 GCA_002256925.1 Polaromonas sp. 28-63-22 | reverse complement strand
GCTGGGGGGCGCGCCTGCCATCACGCCATGCAAGCCGTCAGGTCAGGCTCAGGCGATGGGTGCCTTGTAGCCGTCGCCCGCAAGCATGTGCGGGTCATTGCGGCGCTCAAGCCGGTCTTCGAGCTGACCCATGTAGGCGGCCAGGGCGTTGTCGGTTTGCTCCAGGCGCTCCAGCAACAGTTTGTTCTGCTGCGCAAAGCGCTCGGTCATGGCCTGTTCGTAGGCCAGCTCACGCCGCTGCTCGGCGGCTGTCTGCGCCTCGAGGTAATGGCGCAGCTCGGTGAATCGGGAAGCTTCGGCCTTGTCGGCCAGTTCGCGCTGCGTGTTGAGTTCGCGTGCGTAGTTGCGGGTTTCAAGCAGATTGGTGCTCTGCTGGTAAAGCGTGGTGCCAAGAAAAATCACCGACGCAATCACCAGCAGGGCCAGCATGACCAGACCCAGCGAAACCTGCACCGAGGTGAAGCCCAGGCTCAACACGCTCATGCGCGTGAATTCCTCGATATTGAGCGCCACGAAAGCAGCCAGGAGGACGATGGCAAGAATAAGGGCAATGGTTCGTACGCGCATGGGTTCTCCTCGGTGTTTGTGGGCCGCCAGCGCATGTCCGTCCGACGGAGCGCGCCGCTGATGTTTTCAGCAGCAGATTATCGGTCGGCGGCATGGTTTTTCGCTGTGGGACAATGCCCAGCCTGGGCGTCAGCAGGCCATTGGTGGGCGCTTTTTCCCCACTTGGCCTTGTTGGCTGGATGCAGCTTTTCGCGGTTCGCTGTCAGCCCGCATGGCCCGGTTGAGCGTCGCGCCGCCGATCACCAGGGCCGCGCGCCCACGGCGCCCCTTCCATCCTCTTGAGTATCTATTTTCATCCCACCCATGCAAGAAATAATCCGTCAGATTGCAGCCGAGATCAAGGTTCAGGAACGTCAGGTCAGCACGGCGGTTGACCTGCTCGACGGTGGCGCCACCGTGCCGTTCATTGCCCGCTACCGCAAGGAAGCCACCGGCGGACTGGACGATATCCAGTTGCGGGAGCTGGAATACCGGCTGGGCTACCTGCGTGAACTGGCCGATCGCCGCGAAGCCATTTTGAAAAGCATCGACGAGCAGGGCAAGCTCACGCCCGAGCTTCGCGCCGCGATTGCAATGGCCGCGACCAAGCAGGATCTCGAAGACCTGTACTTGCCCTACAAGCCAAGGCGTCGCACCAAGGGCCAGATCGCGCGCGAAGCGGGCATTGAACCGCTGGCAGACCGCCTGTTCGCCGACCCCCTGTTGGTGCCGGCTGACGAAGCTGCGGCTTTCGTGCAGCTTGAGAAGAACGAAAGCGGCGATGACTTCACCACGGTGCAGGCTGTGCTCGACGGTGTGCGCGATATTTTGTCGGAGCGCTGGGCTGAAGATGCGTCGCTGGTGCAGCCGCTGCGCCAATGGCTCTGGAGCGAAGGGCTTTTTTCGTCAAAGCTGGTGAACGGCAAGGACGAAAACAATGCCGACCACGCGAAATTTCGTGACTACTTCGACTACGACGAACCCATCGGCCGCGTGCCTTCGCACCGGGCGCTGGCGGTGTTCCGGGGTCGCACGCTGGAGATTCTGGAC
>NCGI01000396.1 GCA_002256925.1 Polaromonas sp. 28-63-22 | reverse complement strand
CGCTTCCTGGGTCTGACGCTGGTGGAAGGCAGCGACCTCACAGTGCGGGACGAGCGCCTGTACCTCAAGACCCTGCACGGCCTGGAGCCCGTACACGGCATTTTGAAACGCCTCGACGACCAGTTTCTCGACCCGCTGGAGCTTCGCTCGGATTCCACGCTGGGTGTGCCGGGGCTGCTGCAGGTGATTCGGGCGGGCAAGGTGCTGGTGGTCAACACGCCCGGCTCGGCCGTGCTGGAGTCCACCGCACTGCTGGGCTTTTTACCCGCGCTGTCCAGGCATCTGCTGGGCGAGACGCTGACGCTGCCGTCATTGCCCACCTGGTGGTGCGGCGAGCAAGCCGTGCTGCAAGACACGCTGGGGCAACTCAAAAGCAGCGTGATCAAGCCGACCTATCCCGGCACGGGCATGGAATCGGTCATCGGCCACGCGGCCACGCGCCGCCAGCTGGACGAATGGGCTGGACGCATCGTGCAGCGCGGCGAAGACTACACCATCCAGTCCTACCTTGCGCTGTCGCAAACGCCGACCTGGCAGGGTGAGCGCATCGTGCCGCGCGCAGCCATGCTGCGGGTGTTTGCGGTGGCCGATGGTGCCGGCTCGTGGCAGGTGCTGGCAGGCGGCCTGGCTAGGCTGGCAGGCGCGAAGGAAAACATGGCGTCGATGCAGCATGGCGGCAGCAGCGCCGACGTCTGGGTGCTGGGGGGCACCGACAACCCCGCTGCGCCGTTGCGGACAGACCCCCTCTGCGCGCATGCGGCCCCCGTGGCCGCAGTTGCCGTTACGGCCAGTACAGCCCCTGAGCTGGAGCCGGTCGTCCCGGACACGACGGCCAGCCCGCGCGATGAAGCAGCGACTGCGCTGCGCCACAAGCCGCCCGTCACGAGCCGCGCTGCAGAAAACCTGTTCTGGCTGGGCCGCTACACCGAGCGGGCTGAAAACGCCTGCCGCCTGGCCCAGATCATTCTTCAGTGTCTGGGCGGCGAAGACCAGAACGCACAACCGCTGCTGGCGTGGCTGTCCGGCATGGCTGCAAGCAACTTGCTGGTGCTCGACACCGTGCCGCCCGCCAGCCAGGCGCGGCGGGTGTTTGAACGGGCCCTGATCGCCAATCTGGCTGACACCACGCAGGCCGCCAGCGTCGGCTACAACCTGCGGGCGCTCAAAAACGCGGCGGCCGCCGTGCGCGAGCGCCTGTCGCTGGAGCAATGGCACCTGATCGCGAAAGCCGAGACTGATTTTTTCCACCGCTGCAAGGCATTCACCCAGGCAGATTCGCGCAGCGCCCACGCCAGCCCGCCCGCGCTCGACTACTCAAGCGCAGAAGCGCTCCGCGCGCTTGAATCGGCAGGCTCGTTTCTGGCCGCCATGACGGGCGCCCAGACCGACCGCATGACGCGCGACGACGGCTGGCGCCTGCTCAGCATCGGCCGCCTGACCGAGCGGCTGCACACCCTGTCGGACGCGCTGCGCCAGGGCTTCGAGACGCAGGCCGTGTTCGAAGAAGGCGGCTTCGGTGCGTTGCTGGCGCTGTTTGACAGCACCATCACCTACCACGCCCAGTACCAGCAGCGGCGCGACGTTCCGGCGCTGCTCGATTTG
>NCGI01000395.1 GCA_002256925.1 Polaromonas sp. 28-63-22 | reverse complement strand
GGCGCCGACGATGGCGCTGCCGGTATCTTGCGCCAGCACCAGCTTTTGCAGGTTCGCCGCGCGCCCGCGTGAGGCGAGCCAGACCGGCGTGCCATACGGGATGCTGCCGGGGTCCACCGCAATCGAGCGGCCGGGTGTCAGCGCCACGCCTTGCGCGCCTTTCGGGCCGAAGGCGGCATCAAAATCATTCAGCGCTTCTTCCCTGAAAAAAATGTAGCGCGGGTTGCTCCACAGCAGCTGGTTGACGCGCTGCGGATTCTGCGACACCCAGGCTTTGGTTGCGTCGGGCCACGGGTTGATCTTGCTCACGCCCTGTTCAAGCAGCCACTGGTTGACGCTGCGGTAGGGCTGCTCGTTCGAGCCCGCGAAAGCCACGCGCACGGTGCGCTGCGATCCATCGGCCTCGCTGATGTTCAGCCGGCCGGAGCCCTGGATGTGCAGCATCAGTGCGTCAATCGGATCGGCCAGCCAGGCGATCTCGCGGCCCTGCAGGGCGCTGCGCGCCTCGGGCAGGGTGTCGATTTCCTGGCGCGAAAACCACGGCTTGCGGCTGCCCAGCCCGGCGGGCGCCCTGTAGAGCGGCACCTCAAAGCCGCCACCGGGTCGGCGGCTAGCCTTGAGCACCGGTTCGTAGTAACTGGTCAGCAACCCTTCGGAGGCACCTTGCGGCGTTTCGACCCGGTAGGGCTGCAGGCGCGACATCATCCAGTCGCGCTGTTGCTCGCCGGTGGCAATGCTCAGGCGCCGCACCTCGCTGCACAGCGGCGCAAACTTCGGGCCGGGCCGCTCGCAGCTTTTGAGCCAGGCGTTCCAGGCATCAGACAACTGGTCGTCTTCAAAGCCCGGAAGGTCGGCCCAGCGCACCGGCACCCAGCGGCTTTTGCCCTGTACCAGCGCGGGCGGCAGCGGGCCGCTGTCGGCAGGCCGGCTGCCCGGCAGGGTGATCTCGGTGCCGGCCGACGGTGCGGCAGAAGGCAGGGGCGGCGCCGAGGACATCGGCGGGCTGGCGCACGAGGCCAGCAGCGCACTGGCGATAATCGCCTGCAGCGGCGCCGACCTGATCCAGTGCGCCGCCGCCTTCCTCACCTGGCCGGAAAATGTCATGACACTGCTTTTGCTGGAAGCCCTCGGGGCCTTGTTGCTGCTTGTATTCATTGTCTGGTGGACCATGTTCTCGGGGCGTCATAAAGGTGAGTTGCGCGATGAGGCAGAAGGCGCGTCAGATCGGGATGACGATCAAAAATAACGCTCGGCTGAAAACGGGGGCCTTCACCGCAGAGGCGCAGAGGCCCGCAGAGAAAATGACTCTCTGTATTTCTCTGTCCCGCTTCCTCTGCGTACTCTGCCCTCTGCGGTGAAGCCTTTCTCTTTCATCCATTGGCTTACACATCCCGCAGCAGATTGGCCAGGTCCACGGCCGACTTGACGCCCATTTTGTCAAACACCCGGGCCCGGTGTACTTCCACCGTGCGCACGCTGATGTCGAGCTGGTCGGCCACCAGCTTGTTGGGCAGTCCGCTCACCACCAGCCGCATCACGTCGCGTTCGCGGTCGGTCAGTCCGTCGAGCCGCGCCTGCAGGCCCGTCGCCTGCTGGCGCTGC
>NCGI01000394.1 GCA_002256925.1 Polaromonas sp. 28-63-22 | reverse complement strand
GGGGGCAACATCTCTGCCGGAGGTTCTCTTCACGCAAGCAGGGGCCGCGGAACCGGCTCTGCCGGGCCGCAGGCGCCGGGCTGCGAGACGCAGCCCTTCTGCGTGCCGTCCAGGCCTGCACCGCAGGTCTGGAGCCGCGGCACACAGCCCCCCCGGGGGGCAGAGAGCGACACGAAGTGCGCGAACGTGGGGGCCAGATCATCGGCCTTCCTTGTCCCAACCGGCGGCCGCGCGCAGCAGGCGGTCGAGGTCGCGTTTGGCCTTGGCGGCGGTGGCGGCGTCCATGTCGGGCGGGAAACGCATCATCCAGTTGCCCAGCGGATCGACGAGGTAGAGGTGGCGCGGCAGCGTAGCACCCGGCTGGGGCTGCAGCCACTGGGCAAGGGCATCGGCCGGAACGCGCAGCACGGTAGCGCCTTTCAGGGCCGGCAGCAGGGCGGGGTTCACGGCTGCGTCGTCGGTGATCAGCCAGACGCGGTCCACGCGATCCATTTCCTTGCCCAGCGCTTCGCGAAGCTGGCGCTGGAAATACAGGTTCTTCTCGCAGCTCGCATCGCAGCCCCCGCCCGAGACGGTCATCAGCAGCCACTGCCCCTTGAGCGACGGCAACGGCACGACCTGCCCCTCGAGCGTGCGTGCGCTGATGGCGGGCAAGGGGCGCTGCGGATCGATCAGCTCACCAAAATTGCGTCGGCCCTCGGGGCGAATCACGTAATAGGTGAAATACGACGCCACGATGGGCGCCACGCAGACCAGCAGCACGAGCAGCATTTTCCAGCGGCCCGCCACGGGGCTGGGCCGTGCCGGTGCCGATGCGTCGGGCACGGGCATGGCATGCACGGTGAAGCTCAGCGGCTGGTCTTGCATGGCGGCTGCAGCGCCGGCGGGCGCAGGGGATTCGGGGGTGGGATGGGTCACGGTGATGGTTGCAGGCGCGGAAGGTGAAAAAGTTTTACGGTTCGGAGGACTGGGGTGGAGGCGGTGACTGTGGCGCGGGTTCCGCCGGGCGGGTGAATTTTTTCCGGACCGGAACAATGATCTGGAACCACAGGTACAGCCCGACCACCAGGGCACACAAGCCGAACCACTGGAAGGCATACCCGTAGTGTTTTTCAACGCCCAGATTGGGCGCCGCCCACTCACGCAGCAAGCCTTCGCTGGGGCCGCCGGTCTGCAGGATCGATACCGGCAGCAAGGGCAATCCCGTCTCCAGCCGGAAACCTTCAAGGTCGATATTTTGCCGGAGTCGGCCCGTGTCCAGACCCTTGAATGCGTATAGCTTGGATGGCGGCGGGGCAATCCGCCCGGTCACCGTCACCACGCCGGCCGGTGTTGTGACTTCGGGCAGGACGGTACGGTCCAGAAAATTGCGCGGTGCCCAGCCGCGATCGACCAGGATCACCTGGCCCGTGCCCTGCAGCGCCAGCGGCGTCACCACCCAGAAACCGGTCTTGCCGCTCATGGGCCGGTTGTCCAGATAGACCGTCTGCTGCGTCAGCCACTGGCCCCGCACAGCCACCGTCCGGTGCATGTCATTTGCTATGTTTTTTGTAGCTGCCAGCGCACGTTCATCAAGGGCTGGAAGCTTGTTTTGTGCCTCAATGGC
>NCGI01000393.1 GCA_002256925.1 Polaromonas sp. 28-63-22 | reverse complement strand
TTCAGGCATGCGCCAGTAGCCCTTGAAAATGTTCGGTCCCTTGACCTGAATGCCACCGATTTCACCGACCGGCAGGTTCCGCCCGTCGTCGTCCTGCACACGCAGGCTCACGCCGGGCAAGGCAAAGCCCACCGTGCCACCGCGCCGCTCGCGTCCCGGCTCGATGCGGTAGGGGTTGGACGTCAGCATGGCCGTCTCGGACATGCCATAGCGCTCGAGAATGGTGTGGCCGGTGCGGTGCTGCCATTCGTTGAAGGTTTCGATCAGAAGCGGCGCCGATCCGGCAACAAACAGCCGCATGTTGCGGCAGGCTTCGTGGTTCAGGCCCGGCTCGGCGAGCAGGCGCACGTAAAGCGTCGGCACGCCCATGAAGACCGTCGCCTCCGGCAGTTTTTTGACCACCCGCTGCGGGTCGAACTTCGACATCCAGATCATCTTGCTGCCGTTGATGAGTGCGCCATGCAAGGCCACGAACAGCCCGTGCACATGAAAAATCGGCAGCGCGTGGATCAGCACATCACCCGGCTTCCAGCCCCAGTAGTCTTTGAGCACCCGCGCGTTGCTCAGCATGTTGCCGTGCGAGAGCATGGCGCCCTTGCTTCGCCCGGTCGTGCCGCTGGTGTACAAGATGGCGGCCAGATCGTCTTGCTGGCGGAAAGCCACCTCATGCTGGTCGCTGCAGTGCGCGGCCCGGGCCAGCAGCGAACCGGTGCGGTCGTCATCGAGCGTGAAGACGTTCTGCGTGCCGGCCTTGAAGGCAATCTTGCTGACCCAGCCGAAGTTCTTGCTGCTGCAGACCACCACCGACGGCTCGGCGTTGCCGATGAAATACTCGATCTCGGCGCTTTGGTAGGCGGTGTTGAGCGGCAAAAAAACATAGCCCGCGCGCAGCGTGGCCAGGTAGAGCATCACGGCCTCGACCGACTTTTCGACCTGCACCGCAATGCGGGCGCCTTCCGGCAGCTTGAGCGACGCCAGCAGGTTGGCGATCATCGCGGTGGCGCGGTCAAGGTCGCGCCAGCTGTAGTGCAGGTCGTTGTCGGTCTCGATCGCGACCGCATCGAGATCTTTGGGAAAGGCTGCGCGCAGGGCGGCAAACAGGTTGTTATTGTTCATCGTGGGTCACTTGAAAATCAAAAGGAAATCGGAAGGAAATCACAAGGATGGAAAGCCGGAAGGTCGAAAGTAACGCAAGGCGCCAGGCTCAAGGTGCCACCGGGCCAGACAGGCCAGGTTCGCCGCCACGCCTAAAACTGCGGCACACGTTTTTCAATGAATGCCGCCACGCCCTCGCGGTGTTCAGCCGAATCAGCGTAGCCATACGCACTGCCAGTCGCTATCAAATCAATAGCTGTCTGCGCAGGTAATACCTGGGCTAGCGCCCTGAAACACTGTTTATTCTGACGTGCGGCGTGCGGTGCGAGCGCGGCCACGCGGCGCGCCGTCGCCAGCGCCTCGGCCGCCACGTCGCTGTCGGCCAGCACCCGGTTGAGGAAACCGCGCTGCTGCATCGTGGGCGCATCGAGCACGCCGGCCGACAGCAGCATCTCTCGTTTTCATGAAAGTCACGCAGGCTGGCCTCGTCGAAGCGGAAGTCCGGGTATTCGGCGATGTCGCCGCCGGCGCAAAAGTTGGCGACCTCGCCCTGCAGCAGCACGCAGCGAATATCGCTGCGCCGCTGAAGGTCGGTAAACACCTCGCGCAGCCCACGCCACATGGCGCGGGACATCGCGTTGAGCTTGCCGGGGTTCGACAGGCTGACCCGGGCCACGGGTCCGTCCTCGGTCAACAGAACCTGTCGGGTCATGCAGTGCCTGCGGGATCAGTCGAGCTTGGCGCCCGACGCCTTCACCACCTGCGCCCACTTCTTCACCTCGGCACTGACGAAGCTCGCAAACTGCGGGCCCGACACATTGGCAAACTCTGCGCCCTGCGCGGCCCAGACAGCCTTGGCCTCGTCGGTGCTGCAGGCCCTGCGAAGCTCTTCAATCGCACGGGTCTGCGCCTCTTGCGGTGTGCCTTTGGGGGCCCACACGCCGTACCAGGTGGTGACGTTGTAGTCGGGCATGCCCATCTCGAGCGCAGAAGGCACGTCGGGGAAAGCCGGGCTGCGTTTGTTGCCCGACACCATCAGGGCCTTGACGCGGCCCGCCTTGATGTGCGTGGCCGATGAACCCAGTCCGTCGAACATCATGTCCACCTGGCCGCCCACGAGGTCGCGCAGCGCAGGGCCAGCGCCGGTGTACGGGATGTGCGTGATGAAGGTCTTGCTCTGCTGCTTGAACAGCTCGCCGGCCAGGTGGTGCGAGGTGCCCGTGCCGGCCGAGGCGTAGTTGTATTTGCCCGGGTTCTTGCGCAGCAGTTCAAGAAACGATTTGAAGTCGGGTGCGGTGATGTTCTTCGGGTTGACAACGACCACCTGCGGCACGCTGGCCACGAGAATCAGGGGCACCAGATCTTTTTCGAGGTCGTAGTCGAGCTTGGGGTACATGCTGGGCGCAATGGTGTGGTGCACCGCGCCCATGAACAGGGTGTAGCCGTCGGGCTGCGCGCGCGAGGCCAGGCTGGCGCCCAGCGTGCCGCCAGCGCCGCCCCGGTTGTCGATGACCAGGGTCTTGCCGGTCAGCCGCGCGAACTGCGCCGACATCGGACGCGCAAAGGCATCGGTGCCGCCGCCTGCCGGGAAGGGAACGATCATGTTGACGGGCTTGACGGGCCAGTTCGATTGCGCCTGGCTGCCCAGCGACATCATGGCCATACCGGCGGCACCGACCCGCAACACGTCACGTCGCGTTCCCTTGACTGCAAAGCTGAAATTCATGGTTGTCTCCTGTTGTGATTAAAAAAAAGGCCTGAACAATCAGGCGGAAACCGATACGGCTGCATCGCCGGAAACCGATACGGCTGCATCGCTTAAATATACAAATCTTCAATCGCATCAGCTACGGGGATTTTCCCCTGTGCCAGCACCGCGCGATGCTTGTCGAGCCGCTTGAGGTCGTAGAGGTAATTGACCATCAGCCCGTACGACTGCTTCAATCCCTTGGCTGACGGATCACCGGCCCAGTTCAGCCGTTCAATACGGGCACCATTGCCCAGATGAAACCGCGCCACCGCATCGGCGGGCTTGCCGCCGTCCAGCGCCTGACCGAGGTAATGCGCCGCGCAGCGCAGCAGCATGTGTCGCACCGGCGATTTGTCCGGCAGGTCGGGCGCAGCGTCGGCTGCACCGAGAAACTGTGCGGCGGTCACCGACGCTTCGCCGATGGCGCGCGCCAGCGCAGCGCGCTCCTTGTCGGAGATCTTTTCAAGCATGGCCCCGGCATTTTTATGCAGCCAGCTCCTGAAACCCGGGATCGGCGACAGCGTGACAAACACCTTGAGCCGGGGAAATTCCTGCTTCAACGTTTCGACCACGCGCTTGATCAGCGAGTCGCCAAAACTGGTGCCGCGCAGGCCGGCCTGTGTGTTGCTGATCGAGTAAAAGATCGCTGTGGTGGCCTTGCCCAGATCCGCCGCGTCGGCCGACTCGTCGAGCAGTGGTGTGATGGAGTCAGCCATCTTGTCCATCAGCGCGACTTCGACAAAAATCAGCGGCTCATCGGGCAG
>NCGI01000392.1 GCA_002256925.1 Polaromonas sp. 28-63-22 | reverse complement strand
TCGGGTTTTTCCACGGCGCTGAGGTGCGCTGCTTCGATCCTGCGCAGTTGCGCGCCCGCAATGCCGGCGGCGATCGCCTCCGACAGCGCGGGCGGCGTGGCTTCGTCCAGTGTGCCGGCAATGACCAGCGCGGGGCAGCCGATGCGCTGGTTGCTTGCCCGAAAATCCATGCTGGCCACGGCTTCGCAGCTCGCCGCGTAGGCAGCGGCGTCGGTTTGTTCAAGCTGGGCGCGCAGCGCCGCCACGCGCACCGCGCCGGCAGCATCGGCCCTGAAAGCCGGCGTGAACCAGCGCTGCATCGCGCCTTCGGCGATGGCGGCAACGCCCCTGGCGCGCACGGTTTCAATGCGGGTCTGCCACATCGCCCGCGCAGCGTCGTCATACCAGTTGGCGGCGTTGGCAATGACCACGCTTTTGACCAGTTGCGGGTGCTGCACGGTCAGCGCCTGCGCCGTCATGCCGCCCATGCTCAATCCGACGAAATGCACAGGCCCTGAAACCTGCGCGGCAATCAGGCCGGCCACATCGTCAGCGAGCATCTGCAGGGTGTAGGGGCCGGGAGGCGCTTCCGAGCGACCATGACCGCGGTGGTCGTAGCGCAGTACCGTGAAATGGTCCTTGAGCCGGGCGGCAACGCCATCCCACATGGCCAGGGAGCAGCCCAGCGCATGGCTCAGCACAATGGTTGGGCCGGAACCTTCCCTGACCCAATGCAAAACGGGTTTTGTCATGATTGAAAAGTTCGTGAATTGCCAGCTCAGATAGAGCGTGACCAGTGATCTGGGATTTACCAGTTTACCGTTGCTGTCAAAGCGCCCCTCCTGGGGCGGCCAGCAAACCTTTTTCACGAAGAATGTCGCCCGCCACCGAGAACGCATGATTGGCCGCCGGCACGCCGCAATAAATGGCCGCCTGCAAAATCACCTCCTTGATGTCGTCCGGGGTCAAACGCGACTCGGACGGCCCATCAATACCGGCGCGCACATGAAGGGCAAATTCTTCCCAGGCTTTTAGCGCGATCATGGTGGAGAGCACCATCAGGCGACGCGTTTTGTCATTGAATGCGGGTCGGCCCCAGACTCCATTCCAGGCATAGCGCGTAATCAGGTCCTGGAACTCAGCGTTGAATTCGTTGCGGCCAGCGATGGATTTATCGACCCAGGCGTCACCCAACACGCGGCGGCGATTGACCAGGCCCTCGTCGAGTTCATTCATATTGTTGTCATCCTTGTTTGATGTATTTTCAGCGCTGGATACAGAACGCCTGCGAGCTTTTGCGACCCTCTGGCTGGATTCCCGCGCTCTGGCATCATCGGCCATTTTCTGGGGCTACAGACCTTCTGCGTTAAAGCATCAGTCGATTCGAGACTTCATTGCCTGGCTGCTGTCGGTGCTCCAAAAAAAGCGTGCAGTCCATGCACAACCTGGTTGAAAGCTCGCGTCAGGTTACCCAAACGCTACCAATGTAATAGCTGCTCACGCACGTTTTATATGGGCTGCAGGCCAATTTAGGTCTTGGATTCAAGTACGAAGTGCAACGTGTCCAAAACAGGTGGATCAAGTAGCCATAGGATTGCCCTATTTGACCTGCCAGTCTTCAAGAAGCACGAT
>NCGI01000391.1 GCA_002256925.1 Polaromonas sp. 28-63-22 | reverse complement strand
CCACGCCGGAAGCGTCACGCCCGCGCACGAACACCCGAACCAGTTCGCACTGTTGAAGCAGCGCCGCTTCGCGCCTTTTTTCTGGACGCAGTTTTCAGGTGCTGCCAACGACAACCTCTTCAAGTTCGCCTTCACGGTGATGGTGACCTACCAGCTCAGCGTGAGCTGGCTGCCGCCGGCGATGGCGGGCCTGGTGATCGGTGCGCTTTTCATCCTGCCCTTTTTGTTGTTCTCGGCCACCAGCGGCCAGCTCACGGACAAGTTCGAGAAAACGCGCGTGATCCGCTTCGTCAAAAACCTTGAAGTCGTGATCATGCTGGTGGCAGCCTTGGGCTTCATCAGCGGCAACGTCAATGTGCAGGTGCCCGTGCTGCTGGCCTGCACGTTCCTGATGGGGCTGCATTCCACGTTGTTCGGGCCGGTCAAATTTGCCTACCTGCCGCAGGCCTTGAGCGAGCGCGAGCTGACAGGTGGCAACGGCATGGTCGAGATGGGCACCTTCGTGGCGATTTTGCTCGGCAACATCGTCGGCGGGCTGATCGTGGCCATACCCCAGGCCGGCCCGATGTATGTGGCGATCGGCTGCGTGTTGCTGGCGCTGGCAGGCCGGGCGGTGGCGCAGTTCATTCCGCTGGCACCGGCCACCGACCCGGGCCTCAAAATCAACTGGAACCCGGTCACCGAAACGTGGCGCAACCTCAAGCTGGCAAGCACGAACATGGTGGTGTTCCGCTCCATGCTCGGCATCAGCTGGATGTGGTTTTTTGGCGCGGTGTTTTTAAGCCAGTTTCCCAGCTTTGCCAAAGAGGTCATGCACGGCAACGAGCAGGTCGCGTCGCTGCTGCTGGTGGTGTTCTCCATCGGCATCGCCACCGGCTCGCTGCTGTGCGAGGTGCTGAGCAAGCGCCATGTCGAGATCGGCCTGGTGCCGCTGGGCGCGATAGGCATGAGCGTGTTTGCGATTGATCTCTACTTCGCGTCACGCGGCCTGCCCACGGCGGCCCTCATGGGCGTGGGTACCTTCATGGCGCAGCCCGCCCACTGGCGCGTGATGATGGACCTGGCGCTGCTCAGCCTGTTTGCCGGCCTGTACAGCGTGCCGATGTACGCGCTGATCCAGCTGCGCAGCCAGCCCACGCACCGCGCGCGCATCATCGCCGCCAACAATATTCTGAACGCACTGTTCATGATCGTCAGCGCGATCCTGGCCGGCGCGCTGCTTGGCGCGAAGTTCACGATTCCGCAAATCTTTCTGTTTGTCGGTCTGGCCAACGCAGTCGTCGCGTTCTACATCTTCATGCTGGTGCCCGAGTATTTGCTGCGCTTCATCGCCTTCATCGCCTCGCGCCTGGTTTATCGCTTCAAGATCACCGGCGACGAAAACATTCCGACGCAGGGCGCGGCGATCCTGACCTGCAACCATGTCAGCTTTGTGGACCCCGTGCTGCTGATGGCCGCCAGCCCGCGCCCGATCTATTTCGTGATGGACCACCGCATCTTCAAAATGCCGGTGCTGGGCTGGCTATTCAGGCTAGCCAAGGCGATCCCGATTGCGCCACGCGCCGAAGACCCGGTGGCCTACGAAGCCGCCTTTGAAGCCGCCGCCAAGGTG
>NCGI01000390.1 GCA_002256925.1 Polaromonas sp. 28-63-22 | reverse complement strand
ATCGCCGCGCCGGTGATTTCCACCTCGCTGTATTTCGTGGTGTTCGGCGCAGCCATCGGCTCGCGCATCGGGACCATCGACGGCATCAGCTACGGCGCCTTCATCATTCCGGGCCTGATCATGCTGTCGTTGCTCAACGAAAGCATCTCGAATGCGGCCTTCGGCATCTACATGCCGAAATGGTCGGGCACGATTTACGAGCTGCTGTCGGCGCCGGTGTCGTCGATGGAGGTCGTCATGGGCTACGTCGGCGCTGCGGCGAGCAAGTCGGTCGTGCTGGGCCTGCTGATCCTCGTCACCGCGCGCCTGTTCGTGCCGTACCACATCGCGCACCCGTTCTGGATGCTGTGCTTTTTGCTGCTGACCGCAGTGACCTTCAGCCTGTTTGGTTTCATCATTGGCCTGTGGGCCGACAATTTCCAGAAGCTGCAGGTGGTGCCGATGATGGTGGTGACGCCGCTGACCTTCCTGGGCGGGGCGTTTTACTCCATCAGCATGCTGCCGCCGCTGTGGCAGAAGATCGCGCTGTTCAATCCGGTGGTTTATCTGATCAGCGGATTTCGCTGGAGCTTTTACGGCGTGGCCGATGTGAACGTGGGCATCAGCGTGGCGGCGATTCTGGGCTTTCTGGCGCTCTGCCTGGGCGTGGTCGGGTGGATTTTCCGCACCGGCTGGAAGCTCAAGGCCTGAGCGCCGGGCGCTTGAAAGCCTTGCCCTGCGCCCCAAATTAACCGCATGACGCCCGAATCCGCCCCCATGACCCCCACTGCCAGCCCCGTGCTGGCCCTCAAACCGCTCGGCTTTCCATGGCCCACCATGGACCCGTTTCTGTTTTGCGCCTACCACGACGACGCCTACCCCGAAGGCAACGGCCAGATGGGCCCGGGTGCGTCGCTGGCCGGCCGGCAGATCGGTCAGGACTTCAGCCGCAAGGACGGCTGGAGCATGTACCACGGCGCCGATGTGCCGGGCTTTCCGGGACATCCGCACCGGGGTTTTGAAACCGTGACGATCGTGCGCAAGGGCCTGATTGACCATGCCGACTCGCTCGGCGCCGCAGCGCGCTTTGGCGGCGGCGATGTGCAGTGGGTGACGGCGGGCAGCGGCATCGTGCATTCCGAAATGTTTCCGCTGCTTGACAGCACCGCCCCGAATCCGCTGGAGCTGTTCCAGATCTGGCTGAACCTGCCTGCCCGCAACAAGATGGTCAAGCCGCACTTCACGATGCTGTGGTCAGAAACCATTCCGCGCCGGGTGGCCACCGACACGAATGGCCGCACCACCGAAGTGGCGGTCATTGCAGGCCGGCTGCAGGACGCCGCGCACGCGCAGCCCGTTGCCGCGCTGGCGCCACCGCCCGACTCGTGGGCGGCACAGGCCGACGCCGACGTGGCGATCTGGACCCTGCGCATGGCACCCGGCGCACGCTGGACGCTGCCGCCGGCCAGCGGCAAGGGCACGCGTCGCCAGCTTTACTTTTTCAAGGGCGCCTCGGTCGTCGTCGGCGGCCAGGCCGTGAGCAGCCACGCCGCCATCGAACTGCAGGCCAGCGCCGAGGTGGTGCTCGTCAATGGCGGCAGCGAGGTCGCCGAGTTCCTGCTGCTGCAGGGCC
>NCGI01000389.1 GCA_002256925.1 Polaromonas sp. 28-63-22 | reverse complement strand
CGTGGACCACTACCTGGGCAAACCATACTCTGAAGAAGAGTTGATCAGCCTGGTCCGCCACTATTGCGCCGAGTCTGCTGTTTCGGCTTAAAGTCGGCTCCAGACCACGCTGAACCTGCGCAAGCAGCTATAAAAAGCATAGCGAAAAGGCTATGGTTTTTTGACCACCGCGTAGCGCTGCAGCGTGGTGGCCCGAGCCGCACCATGCTCAATGACGGGTAGCGGGTAGTTCTTTCCCAGCACCACGCCGGCGGCTGAAAGCACGTCAGCGCCAGCCAGCCAGGGGCTGTGCAGGTCTTTACCCGAAAGCCTTTCGAGCGCGGGCAGGTATCTGCGAATGAATTTTCCCTCCGCATCAAATTTTTCGCTCTGACTGACAGGGTTGAAGATGCGGAAGTAGGGCTGGGCGTCACAGCCCGAACTGGCGGCCCACTGCCAGCCGCCGTTGTTCGACGCCAGATCGAAATCGTTGAGTTTTTCGGTGAAGTAGCGCTCGCCCCAGCGCCAGTCGATTCCCAGGTCCTTGACCAGAAAACTGGCCGTGACCATGCGCAGCCGGTTGTGCATGTAGCCGGTCTGGTTGATCTGCGCCATGGCGGCATCGACCAGCGGATACCCCGTCAGGCCGTCGCACCAGGCTTTGAAGAGCGTTTGGGCGACGGGGCCTTTTCCCCAGACAATGGCGTCGTACCCGGGCTTGAAGGCGGTGGTCGCGGCATGCGGAAAGTGGCTCAAAATCTGTGCATAGAAATCGCGCCAGATCAGCTCGCTGAGCCAGGTGGCCGCGCCGGCGCTCCCGCTTTTTTGCGCATCGAACGCTGCCGAGGCCATTTTCCGGATCGACACCGTGCCAAACCGCAGATGCACACCAAGGTAGCTCGGACCTTTCACGGCTGGAAAGTTGCGCGTGTCGTCATACGCATCGATGCGGCCGAGAAAATCCCTGAACAGCTGTTCGCCGCCCAGGCTGCCCGTTGGAATCTTCAGCGTTGAAAGATTGGTGGACTCAAATCCGAGCGCCTTCAGCGCGGGAATGGCCTTGCGCTCGCTGGCCGGACGCGGTGCCAGCGCCTTGCCGTAGGGTTGAACCGGGTAGGGCTTGAGGTAGAAATCGTCGATCTTTTTAAGCCAGGCGTTCTTGTACGGCGTGAAGACGCTGTAGGGCTTGCCCGCAAGCGTCATCACTTCTGCCCGTTCAAACACCACGTGGTCCTTGAAGCTGTGAACGGCCACGCCGCGCGTCTTCATGAGCGCCTGTACGGCTTCATCGCGCGCCAGCGACTGCGGCTCGTCATCGTGGTTGAAGAAAACAGCATCGATGGAAAGTGTTTGCACCATCCCGGCCAGGCTATCTGTGGCCTGTCCGTGCCGCACGATCAGCCCGGCGTCGGCCGCACCGTGAGGCCGCGCGAGCCGCTCCAGCTGCGCATCGAGATCCACCAGCGATTCGCGGATGAATTCGGCACAAAACACCTGTGTGCATGATTTCAGGGCGTGATGCAGGGCCGCATTGTCGTCAGTACGCAAATCGCGCCGGAACCACATCAGGCCGGTCTTGTAGGGCTGGGGCATGCCGTGATGTTAGCAATCTGCACCGCTGCGGCTGGCGCACAGCGGGCTCGGCGGTTCTCGTCAGGGGTGATTGTTTCAAGCGCCCGGCGGCAGATGACTGCGCGTAAAATCTCACCATATGCCGCCGGTTTCGCCTTCGATCAACCTGACCCACCATTTCCTGATTGCCATGCCGGGATTGGATGATGAAGCGTTTGCCAAAAGTGTCATCTACATGTGCGAACACACCGATCGGGGCGCGCTCGGGCTGATCATCAACAAACCCAGCGATATCAACCTCAAAGGACTGTTTGACAAGGTCGAACTTCCGTTGCGGCGCGAAGACCTGACCGACGCGCTGGTTTTCCAGGGTGGGGGCGGCCTGGAGATGACGACTTCCAAGGACGTCCTCGAAGCCCTGTCCACCGGTGCCGGCCCGCGCCGGGTGTTTGTCTCACTCGGTTATTCGGCCTGGGGTGAAGGTCAGCTGGAGTCTGAAATATCGGACAACAGCTGGCTCACCGTGCCGGCCGACATGGACGTGATCTTCAACACCCCCGCCAGCGAACGTTACGACAAGGCGCTGTTGCTGCTGGGCGTGCAGAGTTGGACGCTGTCGCCCGAGGCGGGGCACGCATGAGCCTGGCCATCGCGCCAGCGTTGACGACCGGTCTGCAAACTTTTTTGGCTTTTGACTTTGGTTTGAAGCGAACCGGCGTGGCGTCCGGGAACATCGTGACCCGCACCGCTTCGCCGCAGGCCACCATTGCCGCCGCAGGCGAGGCTCGGCTCAAGGCGATTGCGCTGAGAGTCCTTGAATGGCAGCCCGATGCACTGGTCGTTGGTATCCCCTTCCATCCCGACGGAGCCAGCCACGAAAACACGCTTCGGGCGCAAAAGTTTGCGCGCCAGCTGCGTAGCCGCCACAAGCTTCCGGTGTTTGAAGTTGACGAGCGCTACAGCACCACCGAAGCGCTGGCCAGCGGTGCCGCAGATGCCGATGCCGCCTCGGCCTGCATCATTCTCGAACAGTTTTTAAGAGGTCTTCCATGAGTAGTTTGACGCTGGATGCCGAGGCACTCTACAGCGATCTGCGGCAGAGCATGCCTGCGCTGCTGGCGTCTTCCGCAGGCACCTCGCATCTGGTGGGCGTGGCATCCGGTGGCGCATGGCTGGCCCAGCGCCTGCAGAAAGATCTGGCGCTGCCAGGTGCGGCCGGCGTTCTGTCGTCGTCCATGCACCGCGACGACTTCTCGCAGCGCGGCCTGTCGTCAAGCGGCCAGACGGTGCTGCCTTTCGATGTCAACGGCGCGCATCTGATTGTGGTCGATGACGTGCTGTACACCGGGCGCACGATCCGCGCGGTGCTCAACGAGCTCTTCGACTACGGCCGCCCGGCCAGCGTCCGTCTGGTGGTGCTGGTGGACCGCGGGGGGCGGCAACTTCCGGTGCAGCCCGACCTGGCGATGGCACGCGTCAGCCTTCCAGCCTCGCAAACCCTTGAGCTGGCGCAGGCCGAAGAAGGGCGATTCACGTTTCGGCTGGAGAGCCGAGCGGGCGACGGATCGTCC
>NCGI01000388.1 GCA_002256925.1 Polaromonas sp. 28-63-22 | reverse complement strand
GGCAGTGCGCACGACACGTTTTACGATTTCATCTCACTGACGCCCGAGGCGATGCACATGCTGATGTGGGCCATGTCGGACAGAACCATTCCACGTTCGCTCCGGATGATGGAAGGTTTCGGCGTGCATAGTTTCCGGCTGATCAATGAGGCTGGCGATTCGACCTTCGTGAAGTTTCACTGGCGTCCGAAACTGGGCATTCAGTCCACCGTGTGGGACGAAGCCGTGAAGCTGCAGAGCGCTGACAACGACTTCCATCGTCGTGACCTCTTCGAAGCCATCACATCAGGAAACTTCCCTGAATGGGATCTGGCGGTGCAACTGTTTACCGAGGCTGAAGCCGAGGCCTTTCCATTTGACCATCTTGATGCCACCAAACTGGTTCCCGAGGAACTGGTCCCCTTAAAGGTGATTGGCAGGATGGTGCTCGACCGTTGGCCCGACAACTTCTTTGCTGAAACAGAGCAGGTGGCTTTCTTCCCGACGAATATCGTGCCGGGCATTGATTTTTCCAATGATCCGCTGCTCCAGGGCCGGCTCTTTTCTTATCAGGACACGCAACTGTCGAGGCTGGGAGGCCCCAACTTCCACCAGATCCCGATCAATGCCCCGAAATGTCCCTTCGCCAACAATCAGCGCGATGGACACATGCAAATGGGTGGTCAAAAGGGGCGCGTGGCCTACGGACCCAGCCGTCTCGCGCCGGAGTCGCCACACGAAAACGACAAACGGGGATTCCGCAGCTTCGCGGCTCCAGAGGCCGGCCAGAAGGGACGGATACGCGCCGAGAGCTTCGCAGACCATTACAGTCAGGCCCGCCAGTTCTTTCGCAGCCAGAGCGCACCGGAGCAGGCTCACATCGCGTCGTCGCTGGTGTTTGAGTTGTCGAAGGTCGAAACAGCGGAGATCCGCGAAGCGATGGTTGGCCACCTTCGTCAGGTCGATGAATCACTGGCGCAGCGCGTCGCCGATGGACTGGGACTGGACGACCTGCCCCCGCCGGCGCCGACCACCGTGCCCGCTGAGGACCGGCCCAACTCGCCAGCACTGCAGATCATCGGGAAAATGAAGGCAACGCTTGAAGGCCGCTGCGTTGGAATTCTGGTCAATGATGGAAGCGACGCCAAGATGATTGCCGCGTTGCGCAAGGCCGCGACCGAAGCCGGGGCGACGGTGAAAGTTGTGGCGCCGAAAATTGGCGGTGCCAAACTGGGAGACGGTTCCCGCCTCAAGGCCGAAGGCCAGCTGGCCGGCACGCCCTCGATGGTGTTCGACGCGATTGCCGTGGTGTTGTCCGAAACCGGTGCGACGGCCTTGGCCAAAGAGGGTGCGGCTATTGACTTCGTGCGAAATGCCTTTGGCCACCTGAAGGCCATTGCCATCGACACGGGTGGACAGGCGCTGTTGCAGGCTGCTGGCGTGGCTCCGGATGCGGGGGTTACCGCAGCGCATGACGTAGCGGCTTTCATCGAAGCCGCGAAAACGCGCCAATGGGCTTGAGCCGACGACTCCGGGATCTCTGATAACCGCCAGCGGTCTTCCCGTTCATCGGGGCGCTGGCGGTTTTTTATTCCTGAGCGGTCACGGTTTCACGCCATCAACGCCTCGATCTCATCCGCCGTCACCGGCACCCCCCGTGTCATCAGCTCGCAACCCTTGGCTGTCACCAGCGCATCGTCTTCAATACGGATGCCGATGTTCCAGAACTCTTTCGGCACGCCTTTGGCGGGGCGCACGTAGAGGCCGGGCTCAATGGTGGTCACCATGCCGGCCCGCAGGATGCGTGGCGGTTTTTTCATGACGAGCTGGCCGAGTGCGTCTTTTTCTTCGCGCGGCTTGCTGCCGGGTTCGGTGTAGTCGCCGCAATCGTGCACGTCCATGCCCATCCAGTGGCCGGTGCGGTGCATGTAGAACTGGCGGTACGCGCCGGATTCGATGACGTCATCGACCTTGCCGTGTTTTGATTTGTTGAGCAGGCCGACATCAAGCATGCCCTGCGCCAGCACGCGGGCGGCGGCGTCGTGCGGGTCGGTGAAGCGCTTGCCGGGCTTGGTCACCTTGATCGCGGCCTCCTGCGCTGCCACCACGATGTCATACAGCGTGCGCTGGGCCGGCGTGAACTTGCCGTCGGCCGGGAAGGTGCGGGTGATGTCGCTGGCGTAGCCATCGAGTTCGCAGCCGGCGTCGATCAGGCACAACTC
>NCGI01000062.1 GCA_002256925.1 Polaromonas sp. 28-63-22 | reverse complement strand
GCCTGCACCGTCTCCCACGCCACGGTTTGCAGGTGGCGGGCGATGGCCGGGTCCAGGCCGGCGGTGTATTTCAGATCCACCGGCGAGGCCTTGAACAGTGCCGCGTAGGTAGTGCAGGCGGCCAGATAGGTGCCGGCCATGCTGGGGTGGCGCTTGTCGGCGACGTACAGGTTCAGGTCCGGTTTCTGGGCGATGGATCGCGCGAAGGCCAGGCCCGCCGGGATGACCAGGGCGTCATTGTCATTGCCGGCCTGGGTGTAGGCCTCGGCCAGTTCCGCCGTCATCGAAGGCACGTCCTGGTAGGCCCATGACATGAAGAACACGGGCCTGGTGCCATGCTTGCGCACGGTGTCGGCGTTTTTCCTGGCGTAGTCCTTGAACACGCCCTTGAGCTGCGGATGCAGCGGGCATTGGCTGCAGTCCATCATGATCGCCACGTCGAACAGGCGATCCAGCTTGTTGAAGGTCACGGTGTTGTTGGCGCCAAACGAATACGCGCCGATGGCGTTGGGCCGGAAGTAGCTGTCCACGTGGCATGCCGGACGCGATCAACTGCCCCACGTGGTTGTGCAGGCTGTTGTTGTAGTAAAAAAAGCTGTTGCCAATGTAGATGGACGACGCGGGTAGCTCGCTGCCGGTGTCGCTGACCTTCGGTCTGGTTTGTGCCAGGGCACCGGTGGCGGCGCCGCACAGCAGGGCGAGCCCGAGGGTGGCCGACAGCACGGGGCGAAGCAAGAGGTGGCGCATGGTGTCTCCTCGGGTTTGTGTTGTCCGGGAGTCTAGTGGGTTTTGGTGTGCGGTTATTGAAGCCGCGTTGCCGGCTTACTTCGGGTTTTCCCGCCTGAATTCGCTGGGCGTCAGCCCCGTCTGCAGCCGAAACGCCCTCGTAAAACTTTTCTCGTTGAGGAAGCCGACAGCCGCCGCCACCTGCTTGACCGGCTTGTCGCTGCGGTTCAAGAAATCCTTGGCACGTCCGAAGCGAACTTCGTCCTTGAGTTGCTGCAACGACGCGCCTTCCTCGCGCAGCTGGCGGTGCAGCGTGCGGACGGATATGTTCAGTTGTTCGGCCACGCCGGCAGCGTTGTGCCCCTGGTGCGGTTGGGTGGCCAAGACCTGGCGTACCTGCTGCACCAGCAGGCGGTCGCGCCGGTACTGCAGCACGGTCAGCGGCAGGGCCCGCTGCAGCATCTGCTGCAAGGCCTTTTCATCGCGGCGCAGGGGCAAGTCGAGGTAGCGCGCGTCGAAGCGGATCTCGGCTTGTGCGGCGCCAAAGCGCAGCGGCCCCGGGAACATCAGCGCATAAGCGTCCGCATGTGGCGGTGCAGCGAATGGAAAGAACGCGCCTTGCAGCGCAATGCGCGAGTCCACATACCAGCACGCCAGGCCGTGGATGTTGCGCAGCACATGCACCAGGCCAAACTCAGCCACCCCGCCTGGCTTGCGTTCGTTCACCGTGATGGCCGCGACGTTGCCAGAGGTCGTCACGCGCAGCACGATGTCGTCCGTCAGCAGCGCATGGTGGCGGCACCAGCGGCGCAGCGCAATGCCCAGGTTGGGCGAGGTAATCGACGCCCGTGCCAGCATGCCGTAGCTGCCCCAGGGCAACCGGCGGCTGAAGGCGCCCAGTGCTTCGTCGTCCAGCTCGTGCATGGCGGCCCCCGACAGCACTTCCATCTGGGCAGCGGTGATGTGCCCGTCGATCTGCTGCAAACTGGCTGGCGTGATCTGTGCCAGCTTCAGCGCCCCGGCCGGCTCGCGCCCATAAAGCCGGTAGGCTGATGCGATAGCCTTGGCGAAAGCCATGGGCGTCGCGGCTGCAGGCTTGTCTTTCGCGATCTCGGGGGGACGAATCGGCATGGCTCAAGTTTGATTCAAAGTGGCATGATTTGCAACCTTCATGGCGGCTGTTTGTTTCGGTTTTCTCCTAAGCTTGCGGATTGGCGTTAAGGTGTGGCCTCGACAGGCTTTGCCCGAACGGTTGGCAGGTAACCACCCAAAGCCGCGCCGCATCGCACCGTAGTGAGGAGACACATGCCCGTTCTGGAAACCAAACTAAACCCCCGGTCCGCCGAATTCCAGGCTAACGCCGCCGCCATGCGTGCGCTGGTGAGCGACTTGCAGGCCCAGCTGGCGAAGGCGGCAGCCGGTGGTGGCGACGCGGCGCGGGCCAAGCATATCGCCCGCGGCAAGCTGCCGCCGCGCGAGCGGGTGCAGATGCTGCTGGACCCCGGCACGCCGTTTCTGGAAATTGCGCCACTGGCCGCGCATGGCATGTATCTGAACAAGGAGGGCGTGGGCGACGCGCCTGGTGCGGGCATGATCGCCGGCATCGGTCGCGTCAGCGGTGTGGACTGCATGATCGTCTGCAACGATGCGACGGTGAAGGGCGGCACCTACTACCCGATGACGGTCAAGAAGCATTTGCGCGCGCAGGAGATCGCGCAGCAAAACCGTTTGCCCTGCATTTACCTGGTGGACTCGGGCGGTGCCAACCTGCCGAACCAGGACGACGTGTTCCCTGACCGCGACCATTTCGGGCGTATTTTTTTCAACCAGGCCAACATGAGCGCGCAGGGCATCGCGCAGATCGCGGTGGTGATGGGCAGCTGCACGGCGGGCGGCGCCTACGTGCCGGCCATGAGCGACGAAAGCATCATCGTCAAGGAGCAGGGCACGATCTTTCTGGCCGGTCCGCCGCTGGTCAAGGCCGCGACGGGCGAGGTGGTGAGCGCCGAAGAGCTTGGCGGCGGCGACGTGCACACGCGGCTTTCAGGCGTGGCCGACTACCTGGCGCAGAACGACGCGCATGCGCTGGCGCTGGCAAGGGCCTGCGTGGCCAATTTGAATGAAAAATATCGATCAAATCGCCTTCTAGCCCAGGATACACATGCGCCAGCAGCTCCTAAATTTGTAGCGGATGAAGTGTACGGAATTGTCCCTACGGACACCCGCAAACCCTACGATGTGCGCGAAATCATCGCCCGCATCGTCGATGGCAGCGAGTTCGACGAGTTCAAGGCGCGCTTTGGCACCACGCTGGTCACCGGCTTTGCGCACATCGAAGGCATGCCGGTCGGCATCATTGCCAACAACGGCATTTTGTTCAGCGAGTCGGCGCAAAAAGGCGCGCACTTCATCGAGCTGTGCTGCCAGCGCAAGATCCCGCTGGTGTTTTTGCAGAACATCACCGGCTTCATGGTGGGCAAAAAATACGAAGCCGAAGGCATCGCGCGCCACGGCGCCAAGATGGTGATGGCCGTGGCCACCGCGCAGGTGCCCAAGTTCACCATCATCATCGGCGGCAGCTTTGGCGCCGGCAATTACGGCATGTGCGGCCGAGCCTACAGCCCGCGCTTTTTATGGATGTGGCCGAACGCGCGCATTTGCGTGATGGGCGGCGAGCAGGCGTCGTCGGTGCTGGCCAGCGTGCGCCGCGACGGTATCGAGGCCAGGGGCGGTCAGTGGAGCGCCGACGAAGAAAAAGCCTTCAAGCAGCCGATGCTCGACCAGTTCGAGCGCCAGTCCCACCCGTATTACGCCAGCGCCCGGCTCTGGGACGACGGCGTGATCGACCCGGCCGACACGCGCCGCGTGCTGGCGCTGGGGCTGGCGGCCAGCCGGCATGCGCCCATACCCGAGCCGAAATTTGGCGTTTTCCGCATGTAAGGCGCGTATGACTCTCGAAACCCTCACACCCACCATTCACGACACCAGCGAGCAGGCGCAACTGCGCGAGCAGGTGGCGCGATTCATCGCCAAAGAAGTCGAGCCGCACGCTGCCGCGTGGGAAGAGGCCGGCTGCGTGCCGCGCGAGGTGCTCCGCAAGATGGGCGATGCCGGGCTGTTCGGGCTGATGTACGAGCCTGCCTACGGCGGCGCAGGCGCCGATGCGATGACCAACCTGGTGTTTGCCGAAGCGCTGTCGCAATCGACCTTCGGCGGCTTCATCATCACGGCGCTGGTCCACACCGACATGGCCAGCCCGCACCTTCACCATGCCGGTACGCCCGAACAGAAGGCGCGTTACCTGCCCGGCGTCATCAGCGGCGAGACCATCACAGCGGTCGGCATCAGCGAGCCGGGGGCGGGTTCCGATGTGGCCGGCATGCGCACCACCGCGCGACGCGACGGTCAGCACTGGGTTCTCAATGGCACCAAGATGTTCATCACCAACGGCGTCCATGCCAGTCTGTACTTCGTGGCCGCCAAAACCGGTACCGCGCGGCACGACATGTCGATGTTCATTGTTGAAAAAGGCACGCCGGGCTTTAGCGTGGGACGTGCGCTGAAGAAAACCGGCTGGCTGTCGTCTGACACGGCTGAACTGATTTTTGACAACGTCCGCATTCCGGCCGGCAATCTGCTGGGGGAAGAGGGCAAGGGCTTTTATTCGGTGATGAAGAACTTCCAGACCGAGCGCATTGCGCTGGGCGCGATGGCGGTGGGGCATTGTCAGCAGGCGCTCAAAATAACGCTCGACTACGTGCGCCAGCGCCAGGCGTTTGGCGCCACCCTGTTCGACAAGCAGACCGTGCGCCAGCGCCTGGCCATGCTGGACGCCAAAACCCGCGCCGCGCGCCAGTACATGTACCACTGCGCCTGGCTGGTCACGCAGCAGCGCGAGGTGGTGCAGGATGTGTCCTTGCTCAAGGCCCTGACTGGTGAGCTGGTCAACGAAGTGCTGCAAACCTGCCAGCAATTTCACGGCGGCATGGGCTACATGCGCGAAACTGCCATCGAGCGGCTGTGGCGTGATGCGCGCGTACTCGCCATTGGGGGCGGCGCCACCGAGGTAATGCTCGATGAAGCTGCCAAACGTTACACCTGACTGTTGAGGCCTGCACGACATGAGTACCCTGAAAATCGAAGTGGCCGGCGGTGTGGCGACGGTCACCCTGAATCGTCCCGAAGTCCGCAATGCCTTCAACGACGAGGTGATTCTCGAACTTACCCACGCTTTCACCATGCTGGGCCAGCGCGATGAGGTTCGCTGCATTGTCCTGGCCGCAGAAGGCACGGCTTTTTGCGCTGGCGCCGACCTGAACTGGATGCGCCGCATGGCCGATTACACGCGGGAAGAAAACCTCCTGGATGCGGGTCAGCTCGCCACCATGCTGCGCACGATCTACGCCTGCCCCAAGCCGACGATTGCCCGTGTGCAGGGCGATGTGTATGCGGGGGGAACCGGGCTGGTGGCTGCCTGCGACATCGCTGTTTCGGTGGACAGCGCCTGGTATTGCCTCAGCGAAGTCAAACTTGGCCTGATCCCCGCCACCATCAGCCCGTATGTGGTTCGGGCCATGGGCGCGCGCGCCGCGCACCGCTATTTTTTGACGGCTGAACGCTTCAGCGCTGCAGAAGCCTTGCGCATCGGCTTTGTGCATGAGGTGGTGACTGCCGACGCGCTGGATGCGAAGGTGGCCGAACTGGCGCAGACGCTGGTGAACGCGGGGCCGCAGGCTGTCAGGCTGTGCAAAAAACTGGTGCAGGACGTAGCGGAACAAGCCATCACGCCGGCGCTGGTGCAGATGACGGTCGAAGGCATTGCCGACATTCGCGTCAGCCCTGAAGGCCGCGAAGGCGTGCAGTCGTTTCTGCAAAAACGCAAGCCGGGCTGGCTGCTTGCCAATAAACCCTGAGGACATTTGCCATGCAAACCATGAGCGCCGCGCCGGGCCGCCCCAAGCAAGCTCGCGCCTCCTCGGGGGGCAGCGAGGACACGCCAGTGCCGAGCGTGGGGGCGCCATGAATCTCGATACGGCCCAATTGATTGCCCTGGCCGGCGCGCTCGGCTGGGCCAGTGGCGTGCGGCTCTATCTGGTGGTGTTGCTCACGGGTCTGGCCGGTTTCATGGGGTGGATCACCTTGCCGCCGGGCTTGCAGCTGCTGGCCAACCCGGTGGTGCTGGGCGCCAGCGGCTTCATGGTGTTTGTCGAATTTTTTGCCGACAAGATTCCAGGGCTCGATTCGCTGTGGGATGTGGTGCACAGCGTCATTCGCATTCCCGCTGGCGCGGCGCTGGCCGCAGGGGTGTTTGGTGGCGATGGCCATGCGATGACTTTGGTAGCGGCTTTGCTCGGTGGAACGCTGGCCGCGACGAGTTTTGCCACCAAGGCCACCACACGGGCGGCGATTAACACCTCGCCCGAGCCGTTCAGCAACGTCGGCGCATCGCTGGTGGAAGACAGTCTGGTGCCGGCGGGCTTGTGGTTGTCGATTGCGCACCCGATAGTTTTTCTGGTCGTGCTCGTCGTGGTGCTGGTGTTGAGTGTCTGGCTGATACGGATCTGCTGGCGCTTTTTGAAGTTGCTGCTGGCCCGCGTCACCAGGATTTTCAGCGGCAAGTCCGACCCCGGTGCACCGCCCGCCTTCACGCTGAAGACCCCCTTTCCAAAGAACGACACCCATGTTTAAAAAAATACTGATTGCGAACCGGGGTGAGATTGCCTGCCGTGTGGCCGCCACCGCAAGGCGCATGGCCATCAGGACGGTCGCTGTGTATTCAGATGCCGATGCCCACGCCAAACACGTCAGCTTGTGCGATGAGTCCATCCACATCGGCGGCAATGCGCCCCAAGACAGCTACCTGCGCTGGGAAAAAATCATTGAAGCGGCCAAAGCGACGGGCGCGCAGGCGATTCACCCGGGCTATGGATTTTTGAGCGAGAACGAAGCGTTTGCGCAGGCCTGTGCTGACAACGCGCTGGTGTTCATTGGCCCGCCTGCCTCGGCGATACGCGCCATGGGCCTGAAGGCAGAGTCCAAGCGTTTGATGGAGCAAGCCGGCGTGCCGCTGATTCCGGGCTACCACGGCAGCGACCAGTCGCCCGCACTGCTCAGACGCGAGGCCGACCGCATTGGCTACCCGGTGCTGATCAAGGCCAGTGCCGGCGGCGGCGGCAAGGGCATGCGTGCGGTCGATAGACCGGAAGACTTCGACGCGGCGCTGGAGTCGTGCAAGCGCGAAGCCATCAGCAGTTTTGGCAACGACTCGGTGCTGCTCGAAAAGTATGCGCAGCGCCCGCGCCACATCGAGATCCAGGTGTTCGGCGACACGCACGGCAACTACGTGTACCTGTTTGAGCGCGACTGCTCGGTGCAGCGGAGGCACCAGAAAGTGCTCGAAGAAGCACCAGCGCCGGGCATGACCGGCGCGATGCGCCAGCAGATGGGTGAGGCGGCAGTGGCGGCCGCGCGTGCCGTCCATTACGTCGGCGCGGGTACGGTGGAATTCATCGTTGAACAACGCGCTGACTGCGCCATGAATTTCTTCTTTATGGAGATGAACACACGGCTGCAGGTGGAGCACCCGGTCACCGAAGCCATCACGGGCCTTGATCTGGTGGAATGGCAGTTGCGTGTGGCCTCCGGCGAGAAGCTGCCGCTGGCGCAACACCAGCTGAAGATCAACGGCCACGCCATCGAGGCGCGCATCTGCGCCGAAAGCCCCGACAACAACTTTCTGCCCGCAACCGGGACGCTGCACGTCTATCAAAAGCCCCCCTGCAGCAGCTTTGAAAGAGGCCCGGTGCGTATAGACGACGGTGTGCTGGAGGGCGACACGATTTCGCCCTTTTATGACTCCATGGTCGCCAAGCTCATCGTTCACGGCCAGACCCGCGACGAAGCCTTGGCCCGGCTCGACGAGGCGCTGGCGCAAACCCGCATCGTAGGACTGCAGACCAATGTGCAGTTTTTGCGTTATGTGGTGCGCAGTCCCTCGTTTGCCGTGGCGAATCTGGACACTGCATTGATCCAGCGTGAAGCAGCCGTTCTGTTCAACCAGGAGCCCATCGGGCTGGCGATGGCGGCGGCCAGCGCGATTGCGCAAACCCTGCAGCGCGAGAAAGAGCTTGAGAGCTCCGACCCCTTCAGCCGCCGCGACGGCTGGCGCTCGCATGGCGTGACGCTGCGGCGCTTCGAGTTCGAGTTTCATGGCCAGCCCGCATCGGCCGAGCTGGCCTACCTGCGCGATGGCACGCTGCATGTAACGATCGGTGACACGGCCGGGTCATTCGTTTTCGCCAGGGCCGGGCGCGGGCTGGATATTCACTTCGCAGGCCAGCGCATCCTCGCCGAGGTGTATGCGCAGGGCGAGGTGGACCACATCTTTTCAGCGCGTGGTGCGACGCAGATCACGGCGATTGATCTACTGGCCCATGCCGGTGAAAGCCACACCGAGAAGGGGCGCCTCACGGCACCCATGCCGGGCAAGCTGGTGTCTTTCCTGGTCAGGGTGGGCGACCGGGTGGATGCCGGTCAGGCGCTGGCGGTGATGGAGGCCATGAAAATGGAGCACACCATTGCCGCGCCCGCCGAGGGTGTGGTGCAGGAGCTGCTGTACGCGGCGGGCGACCAGGTGGCCGAGGGGTCCGAGCTGCTCAGGATTGATGTTCAAACCGTTGCGGGATGATGTGATGCGTGTTACTTTTTGCTGTACCGATACCAAGGCCCAGCCCTGGCTCGAGGGTTTGAAGGCCGCCTTGCCCGGCGCCGAAATCGAAGGCTGGAAGCCTGGTGCGCCAGCGGCCGATTACGCCGTCGTCTGGGCGCCACCACAGCAGTTTCTGGACGAGCAAAAGCAGCTTAAGGGTATTTTCAATATCGGCGCAGGTGTGGATGCCTTGACGAAACTCCGACTGCCTGCAGGCGTGCCGCTGGTCCGGCTGGACGACGCGGGGATGTCGGTGCAGATGGCCGAGTACGTCTGCCATGCGGTGATTCGGCACTTCCGTGAATTCGATGCCTACGAGGCCGATGTGGCGGCCGGCAAGTGGTCGTACCGCAAACCGAGTACGCGTAGCGATTTCCCTGTGGGTGTGATGGGACTGGGGGTGCTGGGTACTCGGGTTGCCCAGGCACTTCGGCAGTTCGATTTCCCGGTTCAAGGCTGGAGCCGGTCGGCCAAGACAGTCGCGGGCGTGCAGTGTTTTTCGGGGGATGCCGGCTTCCAGGATTTTTTGTCAGCCACCCGCATTCTGGTGTGCCTGCTGCCCCTGACGCCCGACACCGAAAACATCATGCGCCGCGACACGCTGCAAAAGCTGCGGCCGGGCGGCTATGTCGTCAACGTGGCGCGCGGCGGTCATCTGGTCGATGAGGACCTGATCGCGCTGATCGACAGCGGGCATCTGGCCGGCGCCACGCTGGATGTATTTCGAACCGAGCCCCTGCCGCCCGCGCATCCGTTCTGGAATCATTCGAAAATAACGTTGACGCCGCATACGTCTGCCAGAACGCTGCGTGATGAAAGCATTGCGCAGATCGCAGGCAAAATTCGCGCGCTTTCCAGTGGCACGCCCTTCGCCAGCCTTGCCGGTCTGGTTGATCTGAAAAAAGGATACTGAACCCATGAAACTCCCAAGCAAAGTCAAACTCGTCGATGTCGGCCCACGCGATGGCCTGCAAAATGAAAAAGGCGCTGTGCCTGCTGCGGTCAAGATCGAACTGGTGCACCGCCTGCAGGACGCCGGGCTGACAGAGATCGAGGTCACCAGTTTTGTCTCCCCCAAATGGGTGCCGCAGATGGCTGATGCGGCCGAAGTGATGGCCGGCATCCAGCGCAAGCCGGGGGTGCGTTATTCGGTGCTGACGCCCAACATGAAGGGCTTTGAAGCGGCGGTGCTTTCAAAGCCCGACGAGATCGTGGTGTTTGCCGCAGCCAGCGAAGCCTTCAGCCAGCGCAACATCAATTGCTCGATTGCCGAAAGCATTGAACGCTTCCGCCCCGTGGTGGAAGCCGCCCGGGCCAGCAACATTCACGTGCGGGGCGCCATTTCGTGCGCTGTCGGTTGCCCCTACGAGGGCGAGGTGGCGCCGGAGCGGGTTGAACTGGTGGCGCGCCTGCTCAAGGGCATCGGCGTGCAGCACATGGGCGTGGCCGACACCATTGGCGTCGGTACCCCCGTGAAGGTGCAACGCGCCATGGAGGCCGCGCTGCAGCACTACGCCCTCGACCATGTGTCGGGCCATTTCCACGACACCTACGGCCAGGCGCTGGCCAACACGCTGGTCTGCCTGGAGATGGGCGTGTGGCAGTTCGACACCTCGTCGGCAGGGCTGGGCGGCTGCCCTTATGCCAAAGGTGCCACGGGCAACGTGGCAACGGAAGATGTGGTGTACCTGCTGCACGGCATGGGCATCGAGACCGGCATTGATCTGGACAAGCTGATCGACGCCGGCAAGTTCATCAGTGATTTTCTCGAACGCAAGCCCAATTCGCGTGCTGCCACGGCGCTGCTGAACAAGAGGGCGGACTGATGGGCGGCGCTGAGCGGCTGGCCCTGCCGGAGGGGGTGCGGCGGGTGGCTGCGGCGCTGGCGCAAAGCGGCCATCCGCATGCGCCGCTGATGCTGGACGATGCGGTGCGCACCGCGCAGCAGGCCGCCGACGCGCTCGGCGTGGCGACCGGACAGATTGCCAAGAGCATTATTTTTCGCCGGCAGTCCGATGACGCGGCGGTGCTCGTCATCACCTCGGGCGACCGCCGGGTGGACGAGAAGAAGGTCGCGGCGCTGGTCGGCGCGACCGGGCGCGCCGACGCGGCTTTCGTCAAGGCACGCACCGGTTTCGCCATCGGCGGCGTGGCCCCGCTGGCGCACGCGCAACCCCCGGTGTCGCTGATTGACCGGGAGTTGTTTCGGTTCGAAGACATCTGGGCGGCGGCGGGCCATCCGCGAGGCGTGTTCAGGTTGCGCCCGCACGACCTGGAGCGGCTCACGGGCGCGCCGGTGGTCGATGTGGTGGAACAGGTGGCGTCATGAATGATGCGGCTGCTTGCGCACCGGTCAGTCCGCCTGATCCGGAAGCGGAACTACTCGGATACGCTACTCAATTAATAGCTGCTTGCGCACGTAATACAAAGGCTAGAGGGTTAAATGACATCAAGAGTGTGCCATCGCCATGTATCTCGGTGTGCCGCGTCGATGCCGATTCGGGCTGGTGCGATGGGTGTTTGCGCACGCTGGACGAAATAGCGGCCTGGGGCGGGCTCGATAACGCCGCCAGGCTTGACGTGTGGCGAACGCTCAACCAGCGCGCCGTGCGCCGCGTGCGCGCGCTCACCACGCCCAGCGATGAAAAGCCATGAAGCACATCACGTTCTACCTCGACTTCATTTCGCCTTACGCCTATCTCGCCTTCGAGCAACTGCCGCGTGCGCTGGAGGGTGTGAGCTACAGCGTCGGCTACACGCCGGTGCTGTTCGCCGGCATGCTCAAGCACTACGGGCAGCTCGGCCCGGCAGAAATTACACCGAAGCGCGACTGGACCTATCGCCAGGTGCTGTGGCAGGCCCACACGCTGGGCATTGCCATGGAGCATCCGGCCAGCCACCCCTTCAATCCCCTGCCGTTGCTGCGGATTGCGCTTGCCTGCAGCCCCGAGATGACGCCGGCCCAGCCCAATCGCTACGTCTGCGAAGCCATCTTCCGGCATGTCTGGCTGGGCGGTGAAGAAGCGGCCGACGAGGCGCGCGTGGCGACCCTTGCGGCGCTGCTTCAGGCTCGGCGGGATCCGCAGGGCAGCGAGGTGAAGGCGCAGCTCAAAAAAAATACCGACGAAGCGATTGCACAAGGCGTCTTCGGTGTGCCCACGTTTGCGGTCGATGGCAAGCTGTTCTGGGGACTTGATTCACTGGCGATGCTGCGCGCTTATCTGCTCGGTGAGGCATGGTTTGCCGGACCGGCCTGGGAAAGTTCGGCGCGCGTGCGCGTCGGGGTTTCGCGCCGGGGTTGAACGCCAAAGGCGTCATTAATACAGGGTTTTCCCGCCTGCGATTCGCATGCTGAAAAGACCGCAAAGGGTTTCCCCTTGGGTTGTCAGCCGGGCATAAGTTTGGTGCAAGCTCCTGTTAGTTTCGCGTCAGAGACTGGTCAGGGACAACCAAAATAATGGGCCAGCTTCCAGCCTGGAAGTCTGAATAATGTCTGGAGATACACAATGGCAACTGCCGTCGACAATCGACCCATGACGGGTGAGCAGAAGAAAGTTATCTTCGCTTCGTCCCTGGGCACTGTATTTGAATGGTACGACTTCTACCTGTACGGCACCCTCGCCGTCATCATCGGTAACCAGTTCTTCTCGGCGCTT
>NCGI01000387.1 GCA_002256925.1 Polaromonas sp. 28-63-22 | reverse complement strand
CCACGCCAGCGCCAGCCAGCGGCGCTGCCGCCACCACAGCAGGGCCACCACCAGACCACCCAGGCCGACCAGCGTGGTGGTGTCGCCGAGGTGCGTCAACGCGCCGAAAAAACGCTGCACACCGGGGTTGATGGCCTGCAGCACGGCGGCTGAGAACATCTGGTCCAGCGCGCCGACGCGCGGGCCGTCGCCCAGCGCTTCAGCCAGCTCGGCAAACACGGCAGCACCGGCCACCACCACGGCAAAGCCGACCGCCAGGCGCATCAACAGGGTAGCGCCGGGCGGGCGCGGGTTGATGAGGCGCGGCAGGGTGCTGCGGGGCGCCAGCCACCACAGGGCCGTCACCGTGGCCAGCACCAGCAGCAGCAAGGCCAGATACAGCGGCACGGCGCGTGTGCCCAGCGACTGGACCAGCGCCGTGGTGGCGGCGTCAATCGGCATGGCGAGGCCCGCTGTGCACCGGACCAGCGGTGGTCACACTTCGGGAAAAGGGCAGGGTCGGCAAACGCATGGGGTCGAGCTTACAGGGCTGGGGAAATGACGTCGGCAAAGGCTGGCGCAATGGCCCTCGGGGCAGGGGCTGCGAAACCCTGGCGGGCGATGGCGTGGGTCAACTCACGATAATCATCGTATGACCGCCCCCAAACCTCCCGCGCTTTCCCCTGTTTCGTCAACCCAGGCGGCCGACGCCGCCGGCGACTTCGCCAGCCTTTCGCTGAACCCCGCCACACTCGCCAATCTGCAGCAGCTCGGCTACCTCACCATGACGCCGATCCAGGCTGCCAGCCTGCCGGTGGCGCTGCTGGGCAAAGACCTGATCGCCCAGGCCAAGACCGGCAGCGGCAAGACGGCGGCGTTCGGTATTGCCTTGCTGGCCAACCTCAATGCCCGGCGCTTTGCCGTGCAGGCGATGGTTTTGTGCCCGACGCGCGAGCTCGCTGATCAGGTGGCTACGGAAATCCGCCGTCTGGCGCGGGCCGAAGAAAACGTCAAGGTGGTGGTGCTCTGCGGCGGCGTGCCGCTGCGCAACCAGTCGGCCAGTCTGGAAAACGGCGCGCATATCGTGGTCGGCACGCCCGGCCGCATCATGGACCATCTGGCGCGCGGTAACCTGAATCTGGAGGCCATGAACACGCTGGTTCTCGACGAGGCCGACCGCATGCTCGACATGGGGTTTTACGAAGACATCGCCACGGTGGCCAAACAGTGCCCGAAAGAGCGGCAGACGCTGCTGTTTTCAGCAACCTACCCCGAAGGCATTGCCAAAATCAGCCAGCAGTTCATGAAGGCGCCGCAAACCATCACGGTGCAGGCGCAGCACGAAAAAAGCAAGATTCGCCAGCGCTGGTACGAGGTGCCCGAAAGCGACCACGACGAGGCGCGCCTGAACGCCGTGGCGCAGGTGCTGCGCCACTACCGGCCCGCCAGCACACTGGCGTTTTGCAATACCAAATCGCAGTGCCGGGCGCTGGTGGCCTATCTGAAAGCACAGGGTTTCAGCGCGCTGGCGCTGTTTGGCGAACTGGAGCAGCGCGAGCGCGACCAGGTGCTGGTGCAGTTCTCGAACCGAAGCTGCTCGGTGCTGGTGGCGACCGATGTGGCGGCGCGCGGGCTCGACATCTCGCAGCTGGAGATG
>NCGI01000386.1 GCA_002256925.1 Polaromonas sp. 28-63-22 | reverse complement strand
TTTTCGGCCGCAGCACCGGCACGCGCACCCACGTGCTGCGCATTCCCGGCATCTACGCGCCCGACCGTGAAGGCGGCACGCCACGCGCGCGGCTGCTCAAGGGCACGGCGGTGCTGACCCCGCAGGACGACGTGTACACCAACCATATCCACGCCGACGACCTGGCCCGGGCCTGCGCGGCGGCGCTGTGGCGCGGCAAGCCGCAGCGCGTCACCAACGCCAGCGACGACACCCAGATGCACATGGGCGAGTATTTTGATTTTGCGGCCGGGCTTTACGGCCTGCCCAAGCCGCCGCGCGTGCCGCGCAGCACCGCGCAGGAGCAGCTGCCGCTGATGCTGCTGAGCTTCATGAGCGAATCCCGGCGGCTGGAGAACACGCGGCTCAAGCAGGAACTGCGGCTGCGGCTGAAATACCCGACGGTGGTGCAGGGGCTGCAGGCCGGTTGAGGTTTGCAGCTCGCTACGATTTTGATAGCTGCTGGCGCAGGTTCTACCTGGGCTGCAGCCATGTTTGATAGTTAAATTTAGATGCTGGACGGCTTTTTCAGCGTCAGCATCCGGTCCTCGGCTTTGAGCACGATGGATTTCACGTCTTCACCCTGGCGCACGGTCAGGGTGATTTCCGCGTCGGGCGTTGAATGGTCCCAGATCTTTTTATAGAACGCCTCCAGCGTGTCCACGGGGGCGCCGTCAACGGCCATCACCACATCCCCGCTGGACAGCCCCGCAAGGTCTGCCGGGCTGTCCTTGCTGACCCGCATCACCTGGATGCGGCCGCCCTGGTCGCTGGACGTCAGGCCGAGCCAGGGGCGGCGGCTTAGATGACTCATGCCCGACTGCTGCAGTTCCCCCAGGATGGGCCGCAGCAGATCGACCGGCACAAACATGTTGCCGGGCGTGCGCGGGGATTCGCCGGTCGCGTCGGAGACGAACAGCGACCCGATGCCGATCAACTCGCCCTGCTGGTTGAAAAGCGGCGCGCCGCTGTGGCCGCCAGGGGCCGTGATGGGCGGGCTGGTGAACAGGGCGGTGTCGATGTGGTATTCCCAGGTGCCCGAAAAAGCACGCTTGCTGACAAGCCGGGTCATGACGATGTCGCCGTCGTCATTGGGCTGCGGGCCGGTCACGGCCATCAGCGGCTCGCCGGGTTGCAGGGCCTGCGTGGAGGCGAGCTTCACGGTGTGCTGCGCCACGGCGGCCGGCAGCGGCAGCAGCGGGCGCAGCAGGCCAAAGCCGGTTGCCAGGTCATAAGCCACGGCACGCGCCGGCAAGGTCTTGTTGTCCTGCGTGACGATTTCGATCTGCTCGGCCTCCAGCATCAGGTAGCCGATGGTCAAAACCAGGCCGTCCTGCCCGATCAGCACGCCTGAGCCCCGCCGCCGCTGGCCCAGCGTTTCAGCCGATCGGGCGTCTTCCGTCGCCTTCACGCGTATGCCGACCACGGCGGCGTTGGCGTTGGCCAGCGCGTCCATCATGCGTTGCGCGGGCATCGACGGCGCAGTGGCCGCCTGGGCGCCCACGCCGATCAGCAACCCGGCCGACACCGGCACAAGAATCCGGCCCATGAGCCAGTGGCGAATTGCACGCATGACAGCCTCCCGAAATTGCAGACGACCTGCCACGCCACAATGCGCT
>NCGI01000061.1 GCA_002256925.1 Polaromonas sp. 28-63-22 | reverse complement strand
ACTGGCGGCAAAGCCAAAACCCACGCCAACAACACGTTCGCAGCGCGCCGGGTCGGCCGCCAGAAAGCCGCCCAGCACCATGCCCACGGCGCTGCACACCATATAGACCGACACGCTGGTTGCCAGCAGGCGCAGCGGCATGCCGTGCAGTTGCCGCGCTGCCTCGGGCGCGAAGGCCTGCACCGCGCCCAGCGCAATTGCATAAAAGAAGAAAAACGCAAAACACATCCACACCGACGGGATGCGAAGAAACGCGAAGCTGCCGCCCGCTGCGGCAAGGTCGTGCGCCCTGGCCGGCGTGACTGGCGGCAGCTTCAGTGTTTCCCGCTTCAGCAGCAACACCGCCAGCACCACAAAGACCAGCACACCGGCTGAGGCCATGGCGGCGCGCCATGAAAAAGCCAGCGCTATCGGCACCAGCATGGCAGGTGCCAGCGCCCAGCCCAGGCTGCCGGTGATGCCATGCACGCTGTAGGCATGGCCCAGGCGCGGCGCACTGACCTTGTGGTTTAGCAGCGTGTAATTGACCGGGTGAAACACGCCGTTGCCCGTGCCCGCCACCACGGCCCAACCCGCCAGCATCCAGTAGCTGGTGCTGACCGAATAACCGAACGCCGCCACGCCAATCAGGCCGAGGCCGACAAACAGCACCGGGCGCGGCCCCAGCCGGTCCACCGCGAAACCCGACAGCGCCTGCACCGCCGACGAGACGACGAAAAAAATCGTCATCAACAGACCCAGCTCGGTGTAGCTGACAGCGAACTCCTCCTTGAGCCACGGAAACAGCGGCGCCAGCAGCAACTGGCTGAAGTGGCTGATCAGGTGCGCCGTCCCCACCAGACCCATCACGCCCGCGTCGTGCCGAAGTGAAACAACGCCTGCTGCGCTGCCATCGAGGGTGCTTGAACTGCTCATGGGCGCTATCGTAATGTCTGGCGGGTTTTCATCAAGCCGCCGACCTTCCAGGTTCTCGTGCAGGACCGGTCGCTGCCCAGTACTCTGGCGGCGCCGTATTCACAACATTTTTAAACGAGAAAGGCCTGCAGCCCAGGTAACACCTGCGCGAGCAGCTACTTTTTTAATAGCGAGCGACCCGGCATCACCAGCGCCGCCCTCTTCGGTGCGGGCAACCGCAGCGCACGCCTCCCGGCACGCCGCAGCTTGCTACTATCGGTTCTTCGATCCCCCCATTCAGCCACGCCTGAAAAGTGTGGTTTTTCACCATGACCCTGCTACTGGGCTGCATAGCCGACGACTTCACGGGCGCCACCGATCTGGCCAACAACCTGGTGCGCAGCGGCATGCGGGTGATCCAGACCATTGGCGTGCCGACCGGCCCGCTTTTGGAGTCGGTCGATGCGGTGGTGGTGGCCCTGAAGTCCCGCACCATCGCGCCCGCCGAAGCGGTGGCCCAGTCGCTGGCCGCGCTGCACTGGTTGCAGGCGCAAGGTGCCGGCCAGTTTTATTTCAAGGTCTGCTCGACGTTTGACAGCACGCCGCAGGGCAATATCGGCCCCGTCACCGAGGCGCTGATGGACGCGCTGGGCACCGACTTCGCCGTGGTCACGCCGGCCTTCCCCGACAACGGCCGCACGGTGTTCAAGGGTCATCTTTTTGTCGGCGACATGCTGCTCAGCGACAGCGGCATGCGCGAGCACCCGCTCACACCCATGACCGACGCCAGCCTGGTGCGCGTGATGCAGGCGCAGAGCGCGCGCATGGTCGGGCTCATCGACCATACGGTGGTGGCTGCTGGCGCAGGCGCGATCCGTGCGCGCATCACGCAGCTGCGCAGCCACGGCGTGGGCCTGGCAATTGCCGACGCCGTCTCGAACGCCGACCTGTTTCATTTGGGCGAGGCGCTCAGTACCGCCCGGCTGATGACGGCCGGCTCGGGCCTGGCCATCGGACTGGCGCAGAACTTCGGCATCAAACCGTCGTCGGCGGCTTCAAAGCTGCCCCCCGCGCAAGGCCACAAGGCGGTTGTGTCAGGCAGTTGCTCGCTGGCCACCAACCGGCAGGTGCTGGCCTTTCAGCACACCGGGCAACCCAGCTTCGCCATCGACCCACTGCGCATCGCCGCCGGCGACGACATCGCGGCCGAAGCGCTGGCCTGGGCCGCGCAGCAACTGGCAAAGCCTTCGAGCGGCCCGGTGCTGATTTATTCATCGGCTGATCCGCAGGTGGTGCAAGCGGTGCAGCACCAGCTGGGTGTGGCCGATGCCGGCGCGATGGTCGAAGGCACGCTGGCACGCATCGCGCGCGGCCTGGTGGATCTGGGCGTGCAGCAACTGGTGGTGGCTGGCGGCGAAACATCCGGGGCCTGCGTGCAGGCGCTGGGCGTTGAGAGCCTGCGCATTGGCGGACAGATCGACACCGGCGTGCCGTGGTGTTATGCCATAGAGCCCCCACGCTCGCTCGCTTCGATTCCTCCGATCGCCCTGAGGTATCGAAGGGTGCCCCCCGAGGGGACTGGCCTCGGGGCCGCCCAGACCCCCGCGTTGCCTGATACGCCGGCCGCCGGTCTTCATCTGGCCCTGAAATCCGGCAACTTCGGCGGCGATGATTTTTTCACCCGGGCCTTTGCGGTGCTGGCCAGATCGTCATGACCGCCATGACCGAAACCCACGCCCGGGACGAAATCTGCCGCGTCGGCCGCAGCCTGTTCGAGCGCGGCTACGTGCACGCCAGCGCCGGCAACATCAGCGTGCGGCTTGACGACGGTTTTTTGATCACGCCGACCGACGCCTGCCTCGGTTTTCTCGACCCGGCGCAGCTGGCACGCGTCGATGCCCACGGCCGGCAGACCAGCGGCGAGCGTGCCAGCAAAACCCTGGCCCTGCACACCCGCATCTACGCCGCGGCAATGGCGTTTGACCCCGGTACGCGCTGCATCATTCACACGCACAGCACGCACAGCGTCGCGCTCAGCCTGGGCTGCCACAGCGCCGAACTGCTGCCGCCGCTGACGCCCTACTTCGTGATGAAAGTCGGCCATGTGCCGCTGCTGCCTTACACGCGCCCCGGCGACCCGGCTGTTGGCGCGCAAGTGGCCGCGCTGATCGAACACTACGGCCACGACGGCAAGCCGCTGCGCGCAGTCATGCTTCAGCGCCTCGGCCCCAACGTGTGGCATGACAGCCCCGCCGCCGCGATGGCGACTCTGGAAGAACTCGAAGAAACGGCCCGGCTCGCGCTGCTGACCCGTGGCGATGCGCCCGCACCGCTGACCGAATCACAAATCGATGAACTGCGCCGCGTGTTTGGCGCACGCTGGTAAACCATGTCCCGCCCCTACTCCTCATTGTCTTGCCCCCTCTACCTCTGGGAGAGGGCTGGGGTGAGGGCTCCCCGGCTTCCGCTTCCCGCCTTCATCAATCACTCAAACCCACTCACCCACCATGCCCCAATTCGCCGCCAACCTGTCGATGATGTACACCGAGCATCCGTTCCTTGACCGCTTCGACGCCGCCGCCAAAGACGGCTTCAAGGCCGTCGAATTTTTATTTCCCTACGCCCACTCGGCGACTGAACTGGCCGCACGGCTCAAGGCCAACGGCTTGCAGCAGGTCTTGTTCAATGCACCGCCGGGCGGCATGGACGCGGCATCAGCAGACACCGCCTGGACCAGCGGCCAGCGCGGCACCGCCTGCCTGCCCGGCCGCGAAAACGAATTTCAAAGCGGCGTGCTGATGGCCCTTGACTACGCCGAAGCCCTCGACTGCCCCCGCATCCACCTCATGGCCGGGCTGATGCCCGAAGGCGCAGGCCGCGAAGAACTGCGCGAGGTGTACGTGACCAACCTGCGCTGGGCCGCCCGCCAAGCCGCCCAGGCCGGCCGCGACATCGTGATCGAGCCCATCAACACCCGCGACATTCCCGGCTTCTTCCTCAACCGCCAAAGCGAAGCCCACAGCGTGCTCGCCGACGTCGGCGCCATCAACCTCAAGGTGCAGATGGACCTCTACCACTGCCAGATCGTCGAAGGCGACCTCGCCACCAACCTGCGCCGCTACCTCCCCACCGGTAACGTAGGCCACCTGCAAATAGCCGGCGTGCCCGAACGGCATGAGCCGGATGTGGGCGAGATCAACTACCCGTATCTGTTCGAGTTGATTGACGCGTTGAAGTTTGAAGGCTGGATCGGCTGCGAGTACCGGCCGCGGGCGGGGACTTCGGCGGGGTTGGGGTGGTTGCGGGGCTTGGGAGGCAGATAGGCTGGTGGCCCATGCACTACTTGCGCGGGTAACAATTTATTGAACTGCTGGTGCCGGGTATCGACCAGCTTCTCCCCCTCTGTCCCCACAGCCTGAATGCACGGCCTGCGGGAGCGGTCAGCCCACCGCCGTCACAGATCGCATGCACTGTTTTTATCAGCCGAGCTGAGATAATATTCAGATTCGCGGTAGTTTTTCTTTAGCAAATTTGTTTGGACCCGTAATCCCTCCATTACCCATGCGCGCCCTCTTTTTCGCCCTGATGATCGCCCTGCTGCCCCTGCGCGGCTGGATGGGCGATGCCATGGCCACCGAGATGGCCGTGATGCAGCTCGGCCATGCGAAGGCTGCCGAGCACGGCGTAGTCGGCCACACGGGCAGCACGGTTTCGGCAGAATCCACGCCATTGGCTCACCATGCCACGCCCGCAGTCCAGGCGGGGCATGACTGCGGCGAATCAGCCGTCAGTGACGCTTCCGACGCTGGAGACGGCGGCAAGGGCGGGGACGCCCACGGTGTCTCCTGCCATTTCTGCGGCGCCTGTCACACGCTGGCGTTGTCTGGCGCCTTCGAAGCATCTTCTCCGGCCTCAAGCGCCGTCGGCCTGTTCTCCCCACCGACAGCGCCTTTTGCCAGTGCCGAAGCAGCACTCGGCCAAAAACCACCCATTTCCTGGATACCAGGCCCGTATTGGTTCTGTACTTGCCTGCGGCAGGTTCTGCGCATGCGGCTCGCATGACGCTCTTTCCCTTGACGATTGACGCAATCGCCCGGTTCATGTATTGAGGAGAATTTGATGAGAATCCGTTTTCTTTCGATCCCAATCCGTTTGTGGGGCCGTAGTCTGCCAAGCAGCCGACCGGCAGATGCCCTTGACGATTTGCCGGGCGCCGCGCAGTCGCACCTTACCTGTTTCATGGCAACAGCGTCGCGTGGCTCCTTGGTCAGCGACGCAATGGGGCGGATCGGCGCACGGCAATTAGAGTTGCACTACTTCTCAGCGCGGGCGCTGAAGATCGCGCTCGTGCTGCTATGGACCCACCACATCAATCGTCGCTGGAGTTTTACATGACGACTGCACCTGCTGTAAATCTGCCCGAAAGCCTCCGGTTTAGCGTCGTCGTACCCATATTTAACGAGGAGGCAGTACTGCCCACTTTCCATACGCGGTTGCGCACATCGCTGCAATGTTTTGCGGGACGGTGGGAGGTGCTCTACATTGATGATGGAAGTTCGGACACCTCGTTGAGCATCCTGCAAGGATTGGCCGCTTGCGAGAGCAATGTAGGGGTTGCTGCACTGAGTCGCAATTTCGGCAAGGAAGCGGCTATCACTGCCGGCCTGCGCCTGGCGCGCGGCAACGCGGTTGTACTGATTGATGGCGATTTGCAGGATTCCCCGGAATTGATTCCCGCCATGCTTGAGATGTGGTCCCAAGGTGCCGACGTGGTGAATATGAGGCGGCGCTCCCGAGCCGGTGAAACCTGGTTCAAAAAAGCCACGGCGCGCAAGTTCTACAGGGTGATGAACGCCCTGTCTGACGTCCCGATTCCCGCCGATGTCGGCGACTTCCGCCTGCTCAGCCGGCGCGCCGTGGACGCGGTGAACCAATTGCCGGAATACAACCGTTTTGCCAAAGGTCTGTTTGCATGGATTGGCTATACCCAGGTCACGCTTGACTACGACCGCCATGCCCGCGCGGCCGGGCACTCCAAGTGGCCTTATCGCAAACTCTGGAATTTTGCGCTGGAGGGTATTACCGGATTTTCCATAGCGCCGCTCAAATTTGCAAGCTATGCCGGTTTGTTGAGCGCTGCCGGGGCTTTTGTTTATGCGCTGGTATTCCTCGTCAAAACCTTGGCGGTCGGCGAGTCCGTCAAGGGTTTTCCGACGCTGATAGTCACTATTTTGCTGCTGGGCGGCCTGCAGTTGATGGCGACCGGTATTCTGGGCGAATACCTCGGACGACTTTTTATGGAGAGCAAGGGCAGGCCGCTGTATCTGCTGAAGGCCTATCAACCGGCCTCATCTTTTCCGGCCGCATCGTTTCCAGCGTCCGCCTGTCCGCTTTCCGCCGTGCCGGAGCTGGGGGCGGTGGCTGCACTGGATGCCCGGGCAACAGCAACCCCTTTGTATCTTCACCCGGCAACACTTCAGACCCAAAGTGCCCAAAGTGAAGGGACTGTTGTGACCGCAACAGAGCCTGAAAGCGATACCTTGCGTTTCAAACCGCACGTCAAAGCCGAGGCTGCATGAGCATCCACGAACGCACCAGCAAAGGGCTGGCTGTGGCGCTGGCGGCTGCCGTGGTCATCCGGCTTTTAACGATGGGGCTTTACCCTTTTACAGACACCACCGAGGCTCGCTACGCGGAAGTTGCCCGCAAGATGGTGGAACTGGGGGACTGGGTCACGCCGTGGTACGACTACGGTGTACCTTTCTGGGCCAAGCCGCCGCTCTCCACCTGGCTGACCGCGCTCAGTTTCAAAGTCTTTGGATTCAACGAGTTTGCAGGTCGTCTGCCGCATTTTCTGGTTGCCACCGTGACAGCCTGGCTAGTCTGGGACTGGATTCGACGCAGCCATCCGCGTACGGCCCAGCTCAGTCTGGCGCTGCTGTGCGGCACGCTGGTTTTTTCGGTGGCGGCTTTTGCCGTGATGACGGACATGAGCCTGGCACTTGCCACCACCATGGTGATGCGCGGTTTTTGGTGCCATTTGCATCCGGAGGAAGCCACTGGCCGGCTGCGCTGGGACGGCCAGTGGCTGCTATTTGCAGGTCTAGGCCTGGGCATGCTGGCCAAGGGCCCGGTCGTGATCGTGCTGTCGGGCTTACCCATCTTGGGCTGGGCGCTTGCAACGGGGAATTTTGTGCGCGTCTGGAAAAGCTTCTCCTGGATCAAGGGGCTGATGGTGGTGGTGGCGATTGCCGCGCCGTGGTATGTGTGGGCTGAAATGCGTACCCCCGGCTTTTGGGCCTACTTTTTTGTGGGCGAGCATTGGAAGCGCTTCACCGAGACGGGATGGACGGGTGATCGCTACGGTTCAGCCCACGCATCGGCCCGAGGAACGATCTGGCTTCTGGCTCTGGGGGCCAGCCTGCCGTGGCCTCTTTTGCTGCCCTGGCTGGGTATCGGCAGGGCATCTGCCCTGGCTGCAGTGACCGGCGGGCAACGCCAGCCTGCCACGGCGACCGATTGGTTAAGCGATGGCCGAACCCCGGCGAACGTGGCCAGCCCGGCAGAGCGGCGATCCTGGGCCGGCTATCTCGTCGCGTGGGTTCTGGCACCGTGCCTGTTTTTCACAGCAGCGGGCAACATCTTGTGGACCTATGTGTTGCCCGCGATGCCAGCCCTGGCGATTGGACTGGCGACGTGGCTGGCGAGCGACCCCAGACATCGGCGCGTCAACGCCGTAATCATCGCAGGTGTATTGTTCACTCTGGCAGCACTGCTTGCAATCGCCGCGGACCGGCAGAGCAACCACGCCTGGAAAACCGCCAAGGGTACGGTGGCGGCTTACGCTGAACTGAGCCGGGAAGCCATGCATGCGACAGCGCTGAATTCCCCGCAACAGCAAATCCCCCTGTTTTTTTTGGGGGATCGACCCTACTCCGCTTCGTTTTACAGCCGGGGAACGGCAAAACTTGTATCCAGCCCGACCGACTTGCTGGCGCTACTTGAGCAAAAGGCGGCTTTTGTTGCGCTGACCAAGGAACAAACCAGAGCAATGCCCGACAGCTTGAAAACAAGACTGCAATTGCGGCAAACAGGGCCTCAGTTCGATCTGTATAGCTCCCGACCAAATATCCCGCGACAGAGCGGCATCGGACTCACCAAAGAATCTGGTGGCTGATTCGCAGTGAGGTATCGACACGCTCAGCCCGAACGGAGCAAAGAAATTCGGATACGGGCGTTTTCGGGGTCAGAGCACAAATTCCCCTCGCCTTTGGCTCGCCCAGCGGGTGCTTCGCAGGGAAATTGTGATCCGACCCCAAAAACCATGCGCCCCGCCCTGCGGGTGCTGCGCTTCGCTTCGTAGCGAAATTGTGATCTGACCCTTAAAACCTTCGATACCTCAGCCCGAACGGATGAAGGGGAAAGGCTTCGACAGGCTCCGCCCGAACGGTTTCCAAAAAATCCCTCCCCACAAACTTACATTGGCACTATTTCAATGACAATAGTGCCCGCAGCCCAATCAATACCTGCGCCACCAGCTATCAATTCAATAGCGACTCCCCCACCCCGACCCCCCCGCCCGCCCCCAGGGCTTGATCAACCCGGCACACCGGAGTAGGCTTCAAAAACACCCCAAACCGAAACGAACCCATCCGAACCAACCGGCACAAAAGGCATCCAACCCCCATGGACAGATTTCTATCAACACTCATCGCGGTGCTGCTGGCCGCCCTCATCGGCCTGGGTGGTTATGCCTGGTGGCAGTCGCGCAACCCTGGCCCGCCGGGCACGGGGCTGAGCCTGCCGCAGGCGACGGTGCCGGCACCGCCCGCGTCCGCTGCCGCCAGCGCCGAGCCGGCCATTCAGTATCCGATTGAGTCCGCCGGCGCTGCCGACCAGAGCCCATTGCCAACGCTGGCCAATTCAGACACTTACCTTGAAGAGGGCATCCGCTCGCTGATGGCGCGCCATGACATGCTGCGGTTTGTGCAGCTTGACGGCTTTGCGCGCCGCGTGGTGGCCACCGTGGACAACCTGGCGCGCACACACGCTGCGCCCCGGCTGTGGCCCGTCAACCCGACGTCGGGGCGTTTCACCACGACCGAAACCGGCGCGACCACGACCACCATCAGCGCCAAAAACAGCCAGCGCTACACGCCGCTGGTACATCTGATCGAGTCGCTGGACACGCCGAAAACGGTGGCGCTTTACGTGCGGGCCTACCCGCTGTTCCAGCAGGCTTATGAAGAGCTGGGCTACCCGCGAGGCTATTTCAACGACCGGCTGATCGCCGTGATTGACCACCTGCTGGCCACGCCGACCCGCGCGGAGCCGCTGGCGGTGAAGCTGACGGAAGTGAAAGGCCCGATTGAAACGGCGCGGCCGTGGGTGCGCTACGAATTTGTCGATCCGGCGCTGGAGTCGCTGTCGGCAGGGCAAAAAATGCTGCTGCGCACCGGCCCCGACAACGAGGCGCGGCTGAAGATCAAGTTGCTGGAGTTCAGGCGCCAGCTCACCAGCGCCGCGCCGGCCCAGCCCGCCAACGCACCGAAGCCGTGAACCGCGCAAGGCAGTGAAGCCGGCGTTTTTTCTGCGTTTTTCAAGCCATTCAGGCCTGCAGACCAGACAGAACATGCGCCAGCAGCTATTAAATCAATAGCGACTGGTTTGCGTGGCCCGTCAGAGCCAGCGCTTGAGCAAACCCATCACCTGGTCAAACCGCTTGCCGTAAGGCGGGTAGAAGAGGTCACCGCGCGCCCACTTCGACTGCACCAGCACCGGCTTTTGCTGCGTCAGCCGCAAAAAGCCCGCTTCGCCGTGGTACGAGCCCCAGCCGCTGTCGCCGACGCCGCCGAAGGGCAGGTTTTCGTGCGCGATGTGCATCAGCGTGTCGTTGATCGTGACGCCGCCGCTCACGGTGCGCGCCAGCACCGCGTCGCGTGCATGGGTGTCGGTGCCGAACCAGTACAGCGCCAGCGGCCGTGGCCGGGCGTTGATGTAGGCAATGGCTTCGTCGAGCGAGTCGTAGGGCAGCACCGGCAGGATGGGCCCGAAGATCTCTTCGTCCAGCAGCTTTGAACCAGCCGCCGCGCCAAAAACAAGGGCCGGCGGCATCTGCCGCGACACGGCCGGCGCCCCCGCCGGGCGACCGATCACCTGCACGCGCGCGCCCTCGCCTTCGGCTGCCGCCAGCATCGCCTGCAAGCGCGCATGGTGGCGCGGGCTGATGATGGCGGCGTAGTCGGCATTGCCTTCGATGGCCGGAAACAGCGTGTGAACAGCCCGCGCAAACGCGTCGCCAAAGGCCGCTTCCTGGCCCTTCGGAACCATCACGTAGTCGGGCGCGATGCAGGTCTGCCCGGCATTGAGCAGCTTGCCGTGCGCGATCTTGATCGCGGCCGCTTCGAGATCGCACGACGCATCCACGATGCACGGCGACTTGCCGCCCAGCTCCAGCGTGGTCGGCGTCAGGTTGGCGGCCGCGGCCCGGGCCACGATACGCCCGACGGCCGTGGAGCCAGTGAAAAAAAGATGGTCGAACGGCAAGCCCGAAAATTCAGCCGCCAGCGCACCATCACCCTGCACCACGCATAGCTCGTCGGGCGCAAAGGCCTTCTCGATCAGGCTGGCCATCAGGGCCGATGTCTCGGGGGTCAATTCGCTGGGTTTGAGCATCACCCGGTTACCGGCCGCCAGCGCGGTGATCACCGGGCCCAGGGCCAGTTGCACCGGGTAGTTCCACGGCGACACCACGCCCACCACACCGAGCGGCTGCCGCTGCAGATAGGCATGCGCCGGCTGCAGGTAGAGCGGCGTGCTCACCTTGACCGGCTTCATCCAGCGGGCGAGCGATTTCAGCGTGTGCGACATCAACGTGCGCAACACGAACAGGTCGGCAATCTCGGTCAGTTGCGGCGAACGAACGCCGAAGTCGGCCTGCACCGCCTGCGCCAGCGCGCTGCCGTTCTCGTTGATGAGCGTGCGCATGCGCAGCAGGCGGTCGCGGCGAAGCGTCAGCGGCACCTCGATCTGCGCGCGGCTGGCCTGGTGCTGGGCCGCGAACAGGGCATGCAGCGTGGTGGAGTCGGTGTTGGGCGTCATGCCGCGATGATAGGTGCCGGGGCTGCGCTGGCCTGGAGGCACCTGTCTAGTGGGGTGTGGGATGCTTGAGGGCACGCATAAAACCGATGGATTTTTTGGGTCAGGGCAACGCGCAAACCGGAGCAATCGTTGCACTGTTGCGAGGCTTTACAACGCCGACAGGGGCAAAAAGACGCGGTTTGAGGTGCCCAATCGGGACGTCGTTTGATGTCGGGGCGACCCGGTCACGTATCGGGGCCAGCGTCGATCACAGCCACGGCGGGCCTGCCCTGAACGGCCGTCGGGATCGATTATTTTTAATACAAATGGCCTGTAGCCCAATCGTTATCTGCGCGAGCAGCTATTTAATTGATAGCGACCAAAACGCCAGCCCGGACCCACTGGCGCAAATTCCTGACACGCTGCAGGACCTTTTTCAGCTCATGGGCGTCACGAAGGACGCGACGCCTGACGACATCAAGCGCGCCCACCGCAAACTGGCGCGCAAATACCACCCCGATGTCAGCAAGGAAAAAGACGCTGAGGCGCAGTTCAAGGAACTGGCTGAAGCCTACGAGGTGCTGCGCGACCCGGAGCGTCGCGCGGCCTACGACCAGTTGGGTGCCAGCTACCGGGCGGGCCAGGAATTCCGGCCACCGCCCCGCCAGCGCCCTGACGGTGCCGGTTTCGACCCTGGCCAGGGCGGCGAATTCGGCGAGGACCACAGCGCGTTTTTTGAGGAACTGCTGCGGAGCATGGGCGGCGCGCAGGGTATGGGTGGCGCGGCAAAAGGCCGCCGGTCTGCCGGCGGCGAGGCCGGTTTTGACATGCACGGCCAGGACCAGCATGCGCGCATCCAGATCGAGGTGGAAGACTCCTACCATGGCGCCTCGCGCACGCTGCAACTGCGCATGCCCGACGGGCAAGGCGGGCGCGGAACCGAACGCACGCTCGAATTTGCCATTCCGAAGGGCATA
>NCGI01000385.1 GCA_002256925.1 Polaromonas sp. 28-63-22 | reverse complement strand
GTAGCGGCCGATGCCGTGTGCGCTGTGCACGACCGGGTCGCCCACGTTCAGTTCGGAAAGATCCTTGATCAGCGCTTCAACGTCGCTGACCTGCTCCTGTTTTTTGTTGCGACGGCGCGTGGTGGCGCCGGCGGCGAACAGCTCGGTCTCGGTGACAAAGTCGATGCCTTCTTCCAGCCAGCTGAAGCCGGTGTTGAGCGCGGCCGTGGCGATGCCCAGGCTTTCGCTGCTGGCCTGAAAGTCTTTCAGCGAATCGAACGCTGGCGGGCTGACGCCGCTGGCGCGCAGGAAGTCGAGCAGGCTCTCACGCCGGCCGTCGCTTTCCGCGAGCAGCAGGACGCGGTGGGCGGTGTTGCGGGCGTGCGCCTTGAAGCGGGCCAGCGGGTCGTCGGCGCCGCGCAGGACGGCCATGTCGTCGAGCTTGTGAAAGTGGGCGTTATCGGCAACGTCTTCGACGGCGCTGCGGATGGCCAGCTGCGCATAGCCGTTGGCCCGGGCGTAAAACTGCTCGGCGCTTAAAAACAGCGATTCGGGCGGCAGGGCCGGGCGGTCGGGGGCATCGCGCACCAGCCGGTAGCGGTCCTTGGTGTCTTGCCAGAAGCGCTGAAAAGCCGGTTCCAGGTCGCCGTGCAGCACCACCGTGGCATCGCTGCCGAGGTAGTCGAACACGGTGGCGGTTTCCTCGAAGAACAGCGGCAGGTAATACTCGATGCCCGCCGTGGCGACGCCGTTGCCGATGTCCTTGTAGATGCGGCTTTTGGTCGGATCGCCTTCAAGCAGTTCGCGCCAGCGGCTTCTGAAGCGGCCGCGCGCGTCGTCGTCCATCGGGAACTCGCGGCCCGGCAGCAGGCGCACCTCAGGCACCGGGTACAGGCTGCGCTGGCTGTCGGGGTCGAAGGTGCGGATGCTGTCGATCTCGTCGTCAAACAGATCGACGCGGTAAGGCACCAGCGAGCCCATCGGAAACAGGTCGATCAGCCCGCCGCGCACCGCATATTCGCCGGGGCTCACGACCTGCATCACGTGGTTGTAGCCGGCCAGTGTCAGCTGCGCCTTCAGGCGGGCCTCATTGAGCTTTTGCCTGACCTTGAATTCGAAGGTGTAGCCAGCCAGAAAGCTGGGCGGCGCCAGGCGGTACAGCGCCGTGGTGGCCGGCACGATCACGACGTCTGCGCCGGTGTCCTTGTCGCGCTGCTGGATGCGCCAGAGCGTGGCCAGGCGTTCGCTGATCAAATCCTGGTGCGGCGAAAACGTATCGTAGGGCAGGGTTTCCCAGTCCGGGAAAAGTGCGCAGCGCAGGTCGGGCGCGAAAAACGCGATCTCATCCATCAGCCGCTGGGCGGTGGTGGCGTCCGAGGTGACGATGGCCGTGAGTTTGCCGGCGGCCTTTTCGCGCGTGCCCAGGCCTGCCAGCAGCAGGGCGTCGGCCGAGCCGGGCGGCTGGGGCAGGGTGTAGCGTTTGCCGGAGGCAAGTTGCGGGAGTTGCATCGATGAATCAGCGCCGGGTGTGGCTCGGACAAGCCTGGATATCGCCCAAAAAAGCCAGCACACCCCAAACCATTCGGAGTGGGGTGTGCTGGGTCGGTTAAGCGCTGATTTTAGAATCTATGATGAAGCCACGATGACGGACTGCGCAGAT
>NCGI01000384.1 GCA_002256925.1 Polaromonas sp. 28-63-22 | reverse complement strand
AAATGCCTGGGCTATCGAACTCCACATGAGGTGTTCTTCAGCCTGCAAGTGCACCCGCTAAACTAATCCTTGTTGCACTTCGTGCTTGAATCCAAGTGCATAAAAAGGCGCCTGCGGGTGCCTTTTTTCATGGAAGACATGTCTCTACGGTGGAACATCCCGCCCGGTAGCTCATTTCCCCAAAACTGACAAAATGCGAAAAAAATGGCAAAAATAGGGCTTCGGCCGGTTTTTACCCTTACGCTCAGCGGCTGAATCGAACGCCGCCTGGCGGGCCCGTCCCGGTCTGCAGGGTCTGCGCATCCCGTTGCGGTCCACCCGCTTTCATCGATTGTTCAGGATCATTACCGCTCCAGATGGCTTCCCAACCTGACGTACTTCAATCCTGTGTCGAGGCGGCTGCGAAGGCGGGCCGTTCTGCGCTGGAGCGGTGCATCGACGACGCGGTGGCGGGGCTGCAGATTGCCGAAACCCAGAGCCCGAAAATGGTCGAGCGCGATCAGATCGCCCATGCCTGGCTGGGGCTGCAGCAGCACAAGGCGGCGTGGGCCGAGCAGTACCCGGCCGCGCTGCTGGCGGTCTTCACGGCCGGGCTTTCGACCACGGCGCGGGCGGCGCTGCTGTCGGACGGCATCTTCATGCCCGCGCAGGCCCCCCGCCCGCGCACGGACACGCCCGGCGCGTCGTCCAGCGGTTTTTCCGGCCTGGACAGCCTGCGGCTGGTCGATGACGACGATGTTTCGCAGGCGATTGAATCGTCACGCCTGCTGCAGCAGGTGATGCCGGCTGTCGAGCAGCCACTGGCCGAGCTCGACAAACTGATCAGCTCGGCCCAGGGCCTGCCCAATGTGCGGCCCGAGCTCAACCCGCTGCGCCCGGAAGTCTTTGCCAACTGTTTGCGCGAGCTGGTCTTTGCCGCGCCGGTCGAGCCGGCCGTCCAGTCGCTGTGGCTCAAATACCTGGCGCTGTCGCTGGGCCGCGAGCTGAAGCTGGTGTACGAGCGCATCGTGAACCAGCTGGAGATGGCCCACGTCCAGGGTGTGTCGTACCGGGTGCTGCCGACGCCGGCAGGCAGCGGGCGCGGTGGTGGTCAGAGCGGCGCGGGCCAGGGGCGTTCCGGCGCCAGCGAGGGCGGCGGCGCGCCCGGCCCGGGTGGCTCCGGTGGCAGGGCAGGCCCGATCGGCTACATCTCCGATGAACCGATCCTGCGCCCCCCTTCGCAGTACGCCGACCTGTCCCGCGAATCCGTTCACGGCGAGATGTTCGAGGCGTTTTTGCTTCGCGATGGCAACGCCGCCGGGCATGGCCTGGCGCCGGCTTATTACGACAACATCGAAGAGGAGCTGCGCGCGCTCAAGGCCGCGCCCGACTCGCTGCCCGCCCCGCTCGACGAGCCTGCGCCAGGCACGGGCGCGTCCGATGATGAAACGCCGGCTGCGTCGTCGTCGGCGTATGGGGATATGCCGGTGGTGGACCGGCCGCAGCGGCCGGTGCACGAACGCAGCCAGCTCAGCCAGAAGGTGTGGGGCGTGTTCGGGCGCCATAAAGAGCGCGCGCTGGTGCGCACCGAACTGAAGAAAGAAGCCAGGCGGGTCGGCCAGGTGATGGGGCTGGAGGTGGTGCGCCAGCTGGTCAACCAGGTC
>NCGI01000383.1:1652-2459 GCA_002256925.1 Polaromonas sp. 28-63-22 | reverse complement strand
GGCCTCGGCCGACAGTTGCGGCTTGGCGGCCTTGTCGCCGGGCCTGGCGCCTTTGGCGGCTGACGAATCCGGGAACATGCGAAAGCTGGTGTTCATGGCAATCTGCGCGACGCGCGGCACCAGCGCATGCAGCAATTGGCCGGCAATGCCCAGGCGCGTGGCGATACGCACGGTTTTGAAAATGCAGGCCTGTGCGATCAGGTCAGCCGCTTCTTCGGGCGACAGGGTCGGCACGTTGTTGTACAGGTTGGTCGGCGCGATCATCGGCGTGCGCACCAGCGGCATATTGATGGTGGTAAAGCTGATGCCGACGTCGGCGAACTCGCTCGATGCGCAGCGCGTCCAGGCATCGAGTGCCGCCTTGGAAGCCACATAGGCTGAAAAGCGCGGCGCGTTGGTCAGCACGCCGATGGAGCTGATGTTCACCACATGCCCCTTGCGCCTGGCGGCCATGCCGGGCAGCAAGCCCATGGTGACGCGCAGGCAGCCAAAGTAGTTCAGCTGCATGGTGCGCTCGTAGTCATGAAAACGGTCGTAACTGGCTTCAATGGCGCGGCGAATCGAGCGGCCTGCGTTGTTGATCAGGAAATCAACCCCGCCATGGTTGGCGATCACCTCCTTGATGAACACGTCGCAGGCGGCCATGTCGGCAATGTCGACCGGGTAGGCGATGAAGCTGTAGCCTTTTGCCTTGGCCTCTTTGCAGGCTTCATCGAGCTTGTCCTGGTCGCGCCCGCAGATCAGCGTGATGGCGCCGGCCTCGGCAAACTTGTGCGCCGCCGCCAGGCCAATGCCTGACGAGCCGCC
>NCGI01000383.1:0-1645 GCA_002256925.1 Polaromonas sp. 28-63-22 | reverse complement strand
ATGTGCAGGTCCGGGTCGAGGTGGCGCTCCCAGTAGTCCCACAAACGCCAGGCGTAATCTTTCAGGTTCGGGCATTCGATGCCGGAGCCTTTCAGGGCGGCTGTCATCTCGCGGCTGTCGAAGCGCGTCGGGTAATTGACGAAGGTCAGCATGTCTTCGGGCAGACCGAGATCAGCCATCACCGCATTGCGCACGCGCCGCACCGGCGCCAGCGCCATCAGGCTCTTTTTCACGCTGCGCGGAATGAAGCCCAGCAAGGCCGCATTGACGAACACGTTCATCTTCGGCGCATGGGCGGCCTTGCTGAAGATATCCAGCACATCGCCGACACGGTAACCCACCGGATCCACCAAATGGAAGCACTTGTTGGCGATGGCGGTCTGGTGGCTGATGTGGTCGAGCGCATCGACCACGAAATCGACCGGCACGATGTTGACGCGCCCGCCTTCCAGCCCGACGGCGGGCATCCACGGCGGCAGCAGCTGGCGCATCCGCTGGATCAGCTTGAAAAAATAGTACGGGCCATCGATCTTGTCGGCCTCGCCGGTGGTGCTGTCGCCCACCACCATCGCCGGGCGGAAAACCGTCCACGGCACCTTGCATTCCTTGCGCACGATTTTTTCGCTCTCGTGCTTGGTGCGAAAGTAGGGGTGCTCGTAGTTCTCGGCCTCCTCGAACATGTCTTCCCGAAACACGCCTTCGTACAGACCAGCGGCTGCGATTGATGAGACATGATGAAAGTGCCCGGCATCAATCGACTTGGCAAATTCCACCGTGTTGCGGGTGCCGTCGATGTTGACGGCAATCTGGCTTTCCTCGTCAGCGCCCAGGTCATAGACCGCCGCCAGATGATAGAAATGGCCGACCTGACCCTTGAGTTTCTTGATGTCGTCGCTGCTGACGCCGAGCTTTTTGGCGGTGAGGTCGCCGTGCACCGCCACGGCACGGGCCGCGCTCACGCCCCAGTAGTCACGCAGCGCAGCGGCCTTGCCGGCGCTTTCCTTGCGGATCAGAAAATGAACCGTGGTGCCTTTTCGTTCGAGGAGCTTTTTAACCAGGCGCTTGCCGATGAAGCCTGTGGCTCCCGTGACGAAATAATGCATTGCTGACTCCCCGCCGCACTGGCAATCAAAAAGCGAATCTTGCCCGAACCACCGCACGCCCCATGTAGCAAAAACCCGCGCTTTGCCGCGTCGGTCGCGTGGCGCCCCGGCGTTCTAGAAGCCGGCACCTAAACGGCTTCGCCAGGAAGGCTTATATTTTCAGGTGTGCGTGCACCGGGCCGCGCCGCGATTTCACCAACCCTTCTGAACGGAGCCAACCATGGTCAAGAAACTGCAAAAAATGAGCGCTGACAAAAAATCCGTTTCGCACCTGTCGGGCGCGGTGAAAGACTCGGCGCAGCAAATCTGGCTGGCGGGGCTGGGCGCGTTTTCCAAGGCGCAGGAAGAAGGCAGCAAGGTCTTTGAGACGCTGGTGAAAGAAGGACTGTCGATTCAGCGCAAGACGCAATCTGTGGCCGAAGAGAAAATTTCCGAAGCCACCAGCAAGATGGCCAACATGGCCACCGACATCCAGTCGCGGGCCGGCCAGCGCTGGGACAAGCTCGAAAACATCTTTGAAGACCGCGTTGCCAAGGCGCTGA
>NCGI01000382.1 GCA_002256925.1 Polaromonas sp. 28-63-22 | reverse complement strand
GGCCCGTTTGCCTGTTGCCATCACCCGCAATGGCATGCGACGCACTTCGTGCTGGCGGGTCACGTTCATCCGGTGTGCCGGCTGTCTGGACGCGGCCGCGACAGCTTGCGCATGCCGTGTTTTGTCGCGCAGGCGGGGCAGGCGGTGTTGCCGGCCTTTGGCGAGTTCACCGGCGGCTGGATGGTGGGGGCGGAGCAGGGGCGGCGCTTGTATCCGGTCGGGGGCGGGGTGGTCTGGTGCTTGCCGGCGGCTGCCTGAGAAGCGAAATTTCCTCCGTTCGGGCTGAGCTTGTCCAGGCCTTGCGTTGAATCAGGCACCACACTATTTGCCAGGTCCGGTGCCGCTCTGGCGCTGCGGCGGGCGCCTTACTTTTTTTGCTTCGCTGTATGGACAGGAGACATGCGACACAGGTGTGCAGGGACATGGTAAACACCTGAAAGAACCATGCGCAGCCTGTTTTCTTAAGCCATTTAGGCCTCCAGACCACGTATTAACTGCGCCAGCAGCTATAAAAAGTATAGCGACTCCGTGGCAACACCGAGCACGCGCAGGCCTACATCAACAGCGGGTTGTCCGGCAATTCGTTGGGATTGGCCGCCGCACCCGGCGCGCCATCCAGGGCGAAGTGCTGCATCAGCACCGCCGAGATTTCGGCCAGCGCTTCGGTCAACCCGTCTTCGTAGCGGCCGGCCTTGAAGGCCGAGGACATGTGCGCGACCATGTTGTGCCATTGTTCGGCGCTGACATGCCGGGCGATGCCGCGGTCGGCAACGACTTCAATCGCCTGCTCGGCCAGCAGCAGGTAGATCAGCACGCCGTTGTTGTGTTCAGTGTCCCAGACGCGCAGCTTGCTGAACATCATCACGGCGCGCTGCCGTGCCAGTGCGCGGATCGGCTGGTGCTTGCCCAGGCGCCGCAGGTAACTGAGCGGCAGCGACGCCTCGACGCAAATACGCACCTCGCCGCTGTGCCTGCGCTCGCTGGCGGCCACGCGCTGCGTCAGGCGTTTGAGCATGGACGGTGAAATGGCCCGGCGGGTGTCGTCGGCGTCCAGCCACAGGTGGCGCGCGATGGTTTTGAGTCGGTTGAGCATGCTGTTTACCAGTCCCCCGAAGCGCCGCCGCCACCGAAGTCGCCCCCGCCGCCGCTGCTGAAACCGCCCCCGCCGCTACTCCAGCCGCCACCGCCCACGCTGCCGCCGCCCAGACCACCCCCCCAGCCCGCCAGGCCGCCGCGACCCCACGAGCCGAGGCTGGTGACGAGCGCGAACAGCAGGCCCGCGACGGCCGCAATGCCGCCAATCAGCAGGCTGCTGGTGAAGAGCCACGCCAGCACACCCACGGCGCCGCCGGTCGCTGCCGCGCCCAGCTTGCGCCCGAGCAGGCCCGAGAGCAGGCGCCCACCGAGGGGCACGGCAAAAAACAGAAACACCGCCAGGTCGGTCCAGTTCAGGCCGCCTTGCTGGCGCGGCTGGCCCCTGTCTTCCGGGGCCGGCAGGTTTTCGGCACTGATACGGCCCATGATCTGCTCGGCGGCGGCGTCCAGCCCGCCGGCGTAGTCGCCCTGCCGAAAACGCGGCGTGATGGCGCTGTCGATGATCTCGCGTGCGGCCAGGTCGGGCAGGGCGCCTTCAAGCGCCTTGGTGGTTTCGAT
>NCGI01000381.1 GCA_002256925.1 Polaromonas sp. 28-63-22 | reverse complement strand
CGGCTCGTCGAGCAGCAGCACCTGCGGTTCGGTGGCCAGCGTCATCGCAATTTCCAGCTGGCGCTGCTCGCCGTGGCTGATGGTGCCGGCGATGCTGTTCTTCCGGTGTTTCAAGCCAGAAAGCTCGATAGCCCTTTCACAACGTGCGTTGACAGCTATCAAATGTGTAGCGGGTGTGAGCCAGCGGAACGCCTGGGGCTGGCGCGACTGGGATGCCAGGCGGACGTTTTCCCACACGCTGAAGGGCAGAAAAATATTGGTCTTCTGGTAGCTGCGGCCCAGGCCCTGCGCCGAGATTTTTTCCGGGCTCCAGCCGGTCACGTCGCGCTGGCCCAGCGTGACAGAACCCGACGTGGGTGGCAGGTCGCCCGACAGCAGGTTGGTCAGTGTCGATTTGCCAGCGCCGTTGGGGCCGATCACCGCATGGATGTGGTTGCGCCACAGGTCAAGCGACACATCGTTGACCGCCGCCAGGCCGCCAAAGCGCTTGGTCAGGTTGCGGGCCGTGAGCAGGAGTTCAGGCATGCGGTGCCGCCTTGCGCTTTGTCAGCTTTTCAGCCAGGCCCAGAATGCCGCGCGGTGCAAAGGTCACCAGCAGCACGATGAAAAGCCCCATCCACAGCTGCCAGTGCTTGCCCAGGTTGACGCTGCCCACCTGGGGCAAATCCTTGAAGACGTGCAGCAAATACTCAAAGGCAAACGCACCGACGATGGCACCGGCAAAGTTGCCCATGCCGCCGAGGATCACCATCATGATGGCGTGCGCGCTCATGTGAAAACCCATCAGCTCGGGGTTGATGTAGCCGGTCTGCGCCCCCCATAGATAGCCCGCCAGCCCGGCCAGTGCGCCGGCCAGCGTGAAAGCGGCGAGCTTGTAGCCGAAGGTGCCAAAACCCATCGCGCGCATGCGGTGCTCGTTGACGCGAATGCCCGCCAGTGCGCGGCCGAACGGGCTCCACAGCAGGCGGCGCAAGAAGGCGTACACCAGCAGCATCGCAGCCAGCGTGAAGTAGTACAGGGTCAGTTTGTTGTCGAGGTCAAAGGGCACCCAGCCGAAGACCGCCGCACTGGGTTTGAAGTTGATATACAGGCCGTCGGAACCGCCCAGCACCTTGTTGTCAAAGAACAGGTAGAACACCATCTGCGCAAACGCCATCGTGACCATGATGAAGTAGATGCCATGGGTGCGAACGACGAAGAAACCAATGATGAGCGCGGCCGCACCCGAGGCCAGCACCGCCAGCGGCAGCGTCCACCACAGGCTGACCGCCTCGCCCTGCGGGGTGAGAAAAGCCAGCGCATAGCCGGCCAGACCAAAGTAGGCCGCGTGGCCCAGCGACACCAGGCCGGTCACCCCCTGCAGCAAGTCAAGGCTCATGGCGAAAATAGCCATGATCATCATGCGCGTGACCATCTGGGTATAGAAATCGGTGCCGGCGAAGGGGAAGGCGACGAGTGCGATCAGCGCCAGGCCGAGTGCGACCTGCACGCCGCGTGGCAGGATCTCAAGATTCGCTTTTTGCGCGCTCATAGACGCGTTCACCGTTCGGCCTGAGCTTGTCGAAGGCGTGCGGGGCCCCTTCACCGTTCGGCCTGAGCTTGTCGAAGGCGTGCGCAACGAGAAGGCTTCGACAGGCTCAGCCTGAACGGATCGGGATTCGGACCCGGACACGAATCCAGCCCCGGATTCGGACGCAGATGCAGACGCAGACGCGGACGCGGACGCAGATGTGAAATCCTTCATTGTTTGAAGAGTCCTTCCGGCTTCCACAGCAACACCGCCGCCATCAGCATGTACACCAGCATGCCGGCCACAGATGGCAGCAACACCTTGCCGAAGGTATCGACCAGGCCCACGAGCAGCGCGGCAATCAGCGCGCCGCGCACCGAGCCGATGCCGCCGATCACCACCACCACGAAGCACATGATCAGCACCTGCGAGCCCATGTTGGGATAAACGCTGGCAATCGGCGCGGCGATCATGCCGGCCACAGCGGCCAAGCCCACGCCCAGCGCAAACACCACCGCGTGAATCAGCTTGATGTTGATGCCGAGCGATTCGGCCATGTCACGGTTGAACGCGCCGGCGCGTATCTTCATGCCGAGGCGGGTTTTGGAGATCAGCAGGTACAGGCCAATCGCCAGCGCGATGCAGACGCCCGACATGAACAGGCGGTACACCGGGTACGACAGGTTTTCGGTCAGCGGAATCGAGGCACTGAGCACATCCGGAATCGGCACGCCGTGCACGTCGTCACCCCAGACGATGGAACGCAATTCTTCGAATATGTAAATCAAACCGAAGGTCAGCAGCACCTGGTCGAGGTGGTCGCGCTGGTAGAAATGGCGAAACAGCAGCCATTCGAGCGCCAGTCCGAACACCACCGCAAGCACGGCGCCAACGAGGATGGCCAGCGTCAGGCTGCCAAATTGCGCGCTGAGCGACCACGCCAGGTAAGCGCCCAGCATGTAAAAGCTGCCATGGGCCAGGTTGACGACGCCCATGATGCCGAAGATCAGCGTCAGGCCGGCGGCCAGCATGAACAGCAGCAGCCCGTACTGCACGCT
>NCGI01000380.1 GCA_002256925.1 Polaromonas sp. 28-63-22 | reverse complement strand
CAGCAAGGCACGCGGCGAGGCCGTGCTGCGTTCGTCCGGCCTTGACGTGAGCCTGCTGCGCCCCAGCGTGATCTTTGGCGCCGACGACCGGTTTCTCAATACCTTCGCCCGGCTGCAACAGCTGTTTCCTGTCATTCCGCTTGCCGCCAGCCAGGCGCGGTTCCAGCCGGTCTGGGTGGAAGACGTGGCCAGCGCTGTGGTGCACTGCCTGCAAGACCCCCGTACCGCCGGCCACACGTTTGAAGCCTGCGGGCCTGATGTTTTCACGCTCAAGCAACTGGTCGTGCTCGCGGGGCACTACGCCGGCATCAACCACGGGCGCGGCCGGCCGGTGTTTGGTTTGCCCGCGCCACTGGCACGCCTGCAGGCCCAGCTGATGGAACTCGCCCCCGGCGAGCCGGTGATGAGCCGCGACAACCTCGACGCCATGAAGATCGACAACGTCGCCAGCGGCTCGCTGCCGGGGCTGGAGGCCCTGGGCATCACGCCGTCGGCGCTCAGCGCCATCGCACCCACGTACCTCGGCGCGCAGGGTCTGCGCAGCGGCCTCACGGCCAAGCGCAAAACGGCTGGCAGGTTTTGATTCCATTTCAAAATCATCCGTGCACTTTGTCGGCTTCGCTAGCCGTACGTCTGTACTGTCGCCCTCTTCGCCTTCGCGTTCACGAATGATCTAGAAATGGAATGAGGCGCCTGACGCGCGCGGTCACGGTCGGGCCCGCGGTTCTGCCGCCTCTGCGCAACCCTTCTCCGCCCCATGCTGGAAATCTCTCAGCCACGGTCCCAGCCCGGTGCCGCCGTCGAGTCGGGCCCGGCCGGTATCGATACGGTAGAAGCGATCAAAAATACGGCTTAGATGTTCGGGCGCAATGGGTTCGCCGTGGTTGATGACCGCCAGCGTGGCGCGATCTTCGTCAACCCGGATAGCCAGGCGTACCGTGGAGCCGGCCGCCGCGTGGCGTATCGCGTTGGACAGCAGATTGGTGATCGCGCGCTGCACCAGCAGGCGGTCTGCCATGACTTCAGCGGCGCCGGTTACCTGCACGCTCAAGCCGCGCTCGTCGGCGATCAGCGACAGGTAATCGGCAACCCGTTCGGCCTCCTGGCGCAGTTGCACCGGTTCCTGATGCAGGGGATCTTCATGGTGGTCGGCGCGGGCGATAAAGAGCATGTCGGCAATCAGCCGCGACAAACGCTCAAGCTCTTCAACATTGCCTTCCAGTACGTCCTGCAGCTCGGCGCCCGTTCGCTTCTGCGACAAGGCGACCTGCGTTCTTCCCATGAGCGTGGCCACCGGCGTGCGCATTTCGTGGGCCAGCTCGCCCGAAAAATCCTGCAGCCGCCGGTAGCCTGCATCAATGCGCTCCAGCATGCTGTTGAAGGCTTCGGCCAGCTCATAAAGCTCCCTTGGCAAGCCGGCGGAAGAAATTCGCTGCCCCAGCGACTGCGTGCCCACTGAGGCGGCGAGCCGGTGAAACCGCCGCAGCGGTGCCAGGCCGGTACGTGCAATAAGCCAGGCACCCAGCGCCACGACGAGCATCAGCATGGGCCAGCCGACCAGCACCGTTTTCATGAATCCGGCCAGCAACTGGCGGTCATGCCGGCGGTCAAGCGACAGGTAGTACTTGACGGGCACACCGTCGGCCGTTGGCGCAGTACTGACAATCCCGCTCAGCCGCTCCCCGGCGGGCGTCGTCCAGTCGCGGCTTGCGGCGGCGTTGGGCGGCGCGCCCGCCAGCGCGGATACGGACGCCTGCGCGGTCGGCGAAAAACTCAGCACACCCTGGCTGCTGACGGGGTCTTCCAGCGCGAGGTGCAGGTCGTCGTGACCGATCAGCAAATCGCCGAAGCGGTGTTTGTTGGCGTCGATGGCCTGCAGCGAAGGGATTTCCGACAGAACATGAATCAGCAGGTCGCGCTTGCCCTGCAGCTCGGCGGCCGTGCGCGTTTCAAGCTGGTGGGCCAGTGCGTAGTACCCAACCAGAACCGCACCACCGGTCATGAGCAAACCAAAGAAGGCGCTGGCCAGCGCGATCCGTGCAGCCAGCGAATTTCGGGACCAGAAACTGGCGCTTGGTCGTGGCGTCACGGCGCAGCCCGACGCTCCAGCACGTAACCCACGCCGCGCACGGTGTGGATCAGCTTGTCGCTGAAGGGGTCATCAATCTTGGCGCGAAGCCGGCGAATCGCCACCTCGACCACGTTGGTGTCCGAATCGAAATGGATATCCCAGACCAGGGAGGCGATCTGGGTTCGGGACAGTACCTCGCCAGCGCGCTGGGCCAGCAGGGTCAGCAGGGCAAATTCCTTCGCCGACAGGTCAATGCGCTGGCCGGCGCGGGTGGCGCGGTGGCGTATGGGGTCGATTTCCAGGTCGGCCGTTCGCAGCACCTGGTCGGTCGCTGCCGGCTGGCCCCGCTTGAGCAAGGCCTTCACGCGG
>NCGI01000060.1 GCA_002256925.1 Polaromonas sp. 28-63-22 | reverse complement strand
CGCAGGAATATCTCGTAGCGCTCGTCAACCTGAAACGATGAAAAATGCGGCAGACCCTGCGCGTCCACGTAACCCCAGATATCGGCGTGTGCCGGCATCGTCTGCAAGCCCGCCAGCAACACCAGGCCCACACCCCAGCCTGCCACCCGCCCGCGCCGTGGCGGAGTGCGTGTCGGAAGCGTCGCGGGGTCAGGGTTCATCAAATATCAATCTCCACAGCATCACCATGCAATTCCATCAACTCGCGCCGGGCCGCCGCTTCGCCTTTGCCCATCAGCTTGGTGATGAGGTTCTCGGTCTGCAGAAAATCCAGGCTGCCCAGTTGCACCGGCAGCAGCCGCCGGGTGTCGGGGTTGAGCGTGGTTTCCCACAATTGCTCCGCACTCATCTCCCCCAAACCCTTGAATCGGCTGATGCTCCACGCGTTTTCGCGCACTCCATCCTTGCGCAGCTTGTCCAGAATCGCTGTCAGCTCACCTTCATCCAGCGCGTAAGACTTTGACGCGGGTTTCTTGCCCCTTGCTGGTGCATCGACACGATACAGCGGCGGCCGGGCCACGTAAAGGTTGCCCGATTCGATCAATTTGGGGAAATGCCGGAAAAAAAGCGTCAGCAGCAAAACCTGGATGTGCGAGCCGTCCACATCGGCATCGCTCAGGATGCAGACCTTGCCATAGCGCAGGCCCGTCATGTCGGGGGTGTCATTCGGGCCGTGCGGGTCAATGCCGATGGCCACCGCAATGTCGTGAATCTCGTTATTGGCGAACAGGCGGTCGCGCTCGACCTCCCAGGTGTTGAGCACCTTGCCCCGCAGCGGCAGGATCGCCTGGCTCTGCTTGTCGCGCCCCATTTTGGCGCTGCCGCCAGCCGAGTCGCCCTCGACCAGAAACACTTCGTTGTTCGCCAGGTCCTTGCTCTCGCAGTCTGTCAGTTTGCCGGGCAGCACCGCCACACCCGAACCCTTGCGCTTTTCGACTTTCTGCCCGGCCTTCTGGCGGGTTTGGGCGGCACGGATGGCCAGTTCGGCCAGTTTTTTGCCGTAGTCCACGTGCTGGTTCAGCCACAACTCGAGCGTGGGCCGCACAAAGCTGGAGACCAGCCGCACGGCATCGCGCGAGTTCAGCCGTTCCTTGATCTGGCCCTGGAACTGCGGGTCGAGCACCTTGGCGCTCAGCACATAGCTGGCGCGGGCAAACACGTCTTCCGGCAGCAGCTTGACGCCTTTGGGCAGCAGCGAATGCAGTTCGATAAAGCTCTTGACGGCGTTGAAGAGGCCGTCCCGCAGCCCGCTTTCATGCGTTCCACCAGCACTCGTCGGGATCAGGTTGACGTAACTCTCGCGCACTGGCTGGCCGTCCTCGGTGAAGGCGACGACCCAGCTGGCGCCCTCGCCTTCGGCGAAGGTTTCGTGCGACGAATCGGCAAAGCCTTCGCCCTCGAACATCGGTATCACCGGGTCGGCCGTCAGCGTCTGCATCAGGTAGTCGCGCAGGCCACCCTTGTAAAGCCAGGTCTGCGTGTCCTTTGTTTTTTCAACGACCAGCGTCACCGTGACGCCGGGCATCAGCACTGCCTTGCTGCGCAGCAGATGCGTCAGCTCGGCCATCGGCAAGACAGACGACTCAAAGTATTTGGCATCGGGCCAGGCCCGCACCGAGGTGCCGCACTTGCGGTCGCCCTCGCCGGCTTTCACGATCTGCAGTTTCTCGATCACGTCGCCGCCCGAGAAAACCAGCCTGGCCACCATGCCTTCACGGTAAGACGCGACTTCGAGCCGTTTGGACAAAGCATTGGTCACACTGACGCCCACGCCATGCAGGCCGCCCGAAAAGCTGTACGCGCCGCCCTTGCCCTTGTCGAACTTGCCGCCCGCGTGCAGACGGGTGAACACCAGCTCGACCACCGGCGCTTTTTCTTCCGGGTGCATGCCAAAAGGAATGCCGCGTCCGTCGTCATCGACGCTGACCGAGCCATCGGTGTGCAGCGTGACCCTGATCTTCTTGCCAAAGCCGGCCAGCGCCTCGTCGGCCGAGTTGTCGAGCACCTCCTGGATGATGTGCAGCGGCGTGTCGGTGCGCGTATACATGCCGGGACGCTGCTTGACGGGCTCCAGGCCTTTGAGCACACGGATGGAGCCTTCGGAATAAGACCCGGGGGAAAGGTTGGCGGGGACGGATTTTTCGGTCATGGCAGATGAGTGATTTGCCGGAATTGTAGTCCGCGCCGCCCGGATAGCTGTACAAATCCACAGCCCAACCAAATCACACCGCTGGCTACAGTGCCGCCGGGTTCTCGTTACAGTCTGGGGTTCATTTCCACCTGTTTTCCAGAAAAAAGCGTCCCGACCCTTGCCATGACCGACACAGCCAAAAAACTTTCGATGACGCATGTCCTCATCTGCGGCGCCGCCATCGTGACCCTCTCGATGGGGGTGCGCCACGGTTTTGGCCTGTGGCTGCAACCCATCACGCAGGCCCAGGGCTGGACGCGCGAAACGTTTTCGCTGGCCATTGCGGTGCAAAACCTGGCCTGGGGCGTGTTCGGTATCTTTGCCGGCATGACGGCCGACCGCTTCGGCGCGTTCCGGGTGATCGTTGTCGGTGCCGTGCTGTATGCGCTGGGCCTGGTCGGCATGGCGCTGTCGCCCACCGGCCTGATTTTCACGCTGACAGCCGGTGTGCTGATCGGTGCCGCGCAGGCAGGCACCACCTACGCCGTGATTTACGGTGTGATCGGCCGCAACATTTCTGCTTCCCAGCGCTCCTGGGCGATGGGTGTGGCCGCAGCGGCGGGCTCGTTCGGCCAATTTTTGATGGTGCCGACGGAAGGCTTTCTGATCAGCACGCTGGGCTGGCAGCAGGCGCTGCTGGTGCTCAGTGCGGCGGTGCTGCTGATCGTGCCGCTGGCCTTTGGCCTGCGCGAAAAAACCTTCCACACGGGTGTGCCGGCCCGGCGCGAGCAGACCATTGCCCAGGCGCTGGGCGAGGCCTTCAAGTACCCGAGCTTCCAGTTGCTGATGGCCGGCTATTTTGTCTGCGGCTTTCAGGTGGTTTTCATTGGCGTGCACATGCCGAGCTACCTCAAGGACAAGGGCCTGTCGCCCGAAGTGGCGGGCTACGCGCTGGCATTGATCGGCCTGTTCAATGTCTTCGGCACCTACGCCGCCGGCACGCTTGGCCAGAAGATGGCCAAGAAAAACATCCTGGCGACGATTTATTTCTCGCGTGCCGTGGTCATTGCCGTCTTCATCGCCGCACCGATCAGCCCCACCAGCGTCTATATTTTTGCCAGTGTGATGGGGCTTCTGTGGCTTTCGACGGTGCCGCCGACCAACGCCGCCGTGGCGCAGATTTTTGGTATCCAGCACCTGTCCATGCTGAGCGGCTTTATTTTCTTCAGCCACCAGATCGGCTCGTTCATGGGCGTCTGGCTGGGCGGCTTTTTGTACGACCGCACCGGCAGCTACGACATCGTCTGGTACATCGCAATCGGGCTGGGTGTCTTCGCCGGCCTGGTCAACCTGCCGGTGCGCGAAGCACCGATCACGCGTGGCGCAGGCCGGGCCGAACTGCCGCAGGGCACCTGACATGGCCCTGAAAATCACGCTGTGGTCGCTGGCGCTTGCCGCCGCCGGGGGCGTCTTTACCCTTTACACGCGGCCTGCTTTTCTTTTCACGCTGGCCAACCAGGTCTGGGCCTGTTTTTAGCCCTTGAATGTCTTCTATGAATCATTTCGGCCTGCAGCCCAATCAGTACCTGCGCGAGCAGCTATGAAAATAATAGCGATCACTGGCGCCTCGGACGGTATCGGCGCTGAAAGGGCGCTGCAACTCGGCTCAGCGCACGGCAGCGGACTGAGGGAAGAAGGCGCGAGGAGCGTCGAAGCCATGGCGCTGGCAGCCCTGAAAGACAGCGAGAAACCCCATTGACCACCACGAACGAAACCCCACCCCACGGCGCCGGACCGCCTTCGGCCTGGGTGCAGCGCTGGTCGCACCTGGTGGCGCCGCGCGGCGCGGTGCTTGACGTGGCTTGCGGCCACGGCCGTCACGCACGCTGGTTTTATGAACGAAATCACCCTGTAGCCCTTGTAGATCTTGCGCAAGCAGCTATCGAATCCATAGCAGATGCACTTCCACCGAACGAAGGCAGAGCCGTTGACGCTGTGGTGGCCGACATTGAAAACGGACCCTGGCCGTTCGAAGGTCGGCAGTTTGCTGCGGTGGTGGTCACCAACTACCTGTGGCGCCCGCTCATGCCGACGCTGCTTGAAAGCCTGGCGCCCGGTGGCGTGCTGATTTACGAAACCTTTACCCAGGGCAACGAAACCGTCGGCAAGCCTTCGCGCCCCGATTTCCTGCTGCGCCCCGGCGAACTGCTCGACGTTTGCGTCGGCCTGCGCGTGGTGGCTTTTGAAGACGGCTTCGAGGAACGGGCCGAGGGCATGGCGCAACGGTTTGTCCAGCGTATTGCCGCCGTGCGCGAACCCGCTGACCGCAAGGAGCTGGCGCGCTATCTGCTGCCCTGAGCCGCGCCGGGCCACCTCGCGCGTCTAGGTAGAATGCGGGACAGGCATTTTTCAGGGGCCGGACCGCACAAAAATAGTGAACCCGGGCCGCGCATGCGCCTCCAACCCGCTCGAATCCAACGCGCAAGACATGAAAACCATCACTGGCAGCATCGTTGCACTGGCTACCCCTTTGCATGAGGACGCAAGCGTCGACTACCCCGCCCTGCGCAAGCTGGTGGACTGGCACATTGCCGAGGGTACCGACTGCATTGGCGTGGTCGGCACCACGGGCGAATCGCCGACGGTGAACGTCGAGGAACACTGCGAAATCATTCGCGTGTCGGTCGAGCAGGCCGCCGGGCGCGTGCCCATCATGGCCGGCTGTGGCGCCAATTCGACCACCGAAGCCATCGAGCTGGCCAAATTTGCGCGACAGGTCGGTGCCGATTGCCAGTTGCAGGTGGTGCCCTATTACAACAAGCCAACGCAGGAAGGCCAGTACCTGCACTTCAAGGCGATTGCCGAGGCGACGGGCGACCTGCCCTGCGTGCTGTACAACGTACCCGGACGTACCGTAGCCGATATGGCGCACGCGACCGTCCTGCGGCTGGCGCAGGTGCCCGGCATCGTCGGCATCAAGGAAGCGTCGGGCAACATCGAGCGCGCGCAATGGCTGATTCGCGAGGTGCCCAAGGGCTTTGCGGTGTATTCCGGCGACGACCCGACAGCTGTTGCCTTGATGCTGTGCGGCGGCCAGGGCAACGTCAGCGTGACCGCCAACGTGGCACCGCGCCTGATGCACGAGCTATGCGTGGCCGCTGTCGCAGGTGATGTCAAGCGCGCCATGGCGCTGCAGTTCCAGTTGATGCCACTGCATAAAAATCTGTTTATTGAAGCCAATCCAATTCCCGTCAAATGGGCTATGGCCCGCATGGGCCTGTGCGGCGGCGCGCTGCGCCTGCCCATGACGCCACTTGAGCCGTCCAACGAAGCGGCTGTGGAAAGCGCGCTGCGCGCCTGCAGCCTGATCTGATTTTTAAGGAAACTCCGTGAAGATATCGTTCCAGCGTTCTGCTTTTCACACTTTCTCCGCGCCCGTGCCCGTTGCAGGCCAGCGCGTGGCCGTCGTGGTCTGCGCGCTCGCGCTCAGCCTGCTGGCCGGATGCTCGTCCATCGGCAATATGCTGCAGGGCGACCGTGTTGACTACAAGACCAGCGGCGCCAAGGCGCCGTCGCTCGACGTGCCGCCCGACCTGACCCAGCTGAGCCGTGAAAGCCGCTACGTCGTGCCCGGCACGGCGGTAACCGCCAACACCTACCAGGTCGGCCAGTCGGCACCCAGCGTGCCCACGGCAGCGGTTTCGGTCGGCGACGTGCGTATCGAGCGGGAAGGCAACCAGCGCTGGCTGGTCGTGAACCGGCCTGCCGACAAGCTCTGGGGCCCGGTGCGCGATTTCTGGCTCGAAAGCGGTTTTCTGCTCTCGCTGGACCAGGAAAATCTGGGCATCATGGAAACCGACTACGCCGAAAACCGCGCCAAGCTGCCGCAGGATTTCATCCGCAATACGATTGGCAAGGTTTTTGACTCGCTCTACTCCACCGGCGAACGCGACAAGTTTCGCACCCGGTTCGAGCGCCGCGCCGACAACGGCACCGAAATCTACATCAGCCATCGCGGCATGGTCGAAGTGGTCACCGGCAACCGGACCGCCGGAACCGGCGGAGACAGCACCATCTGGCAGCCGCGTCCCTCGGACCCCGAGCTGGAAGCCGAATTTTTGCGGCGCCTCATGGTCAAGCTTGGCGTGAGCAACGAGCAATCCAAGGCACTGGTGGCCGCCGGCGTCACCAAACAGACATCCCGTGTCGCCACGGTCAACAACGTGCCCGTCGTGCAGATTGACGAAGGTTTCGAGCGCGCCTGGCGTCGTGTCGGGCTCGCACTTGACCGCACAGGTTTCACCGTCGAAGACCGCGACCGCGCGCAGGGCACCTACTTTGTGCGCTATGTCGAACCCGTAGCCAACAAAAGCGAACCCGGCTTTTTCAGCAAACTTTTCAGCGGCTCGCCTTCGGCGATTCCACCACTCAAGTACCGCATCAACGTCAAGAGCCAGGGTGAATCCACGGTCGTCTCGGTCCTCAACACCCAAGGCGCGGCGGAATCTTCCGCCAATGCACAACGCATCGTGAAAGTCATCGCGGACGATCTGAAGTAAAGCCGGACAGGGTTGAACGGTACGTCCGGCTGCCGCGCTTCCGGACCCGCACGTGCTGAGATTCAGAAGCCTGGGCAGCGGCAGTACCGGCAACGCCACGCTGGTTGAATCCGGCGGTCCGTCTCCTGTCAGGTTGCTGGTCGACTGCGGACTGGGTATTCGCCAGCTTCAGGCCAGGCTGGGCGAAGCTGGCCTTGAGACGAACCAGATCAACGCTATTTTCATCACGCACGAGCATGGCGACCACATCGGTTGCGCTCTTGCGGTGTCGCGGCGCCATAGCATTCCGGTATGGATGAGCCAGGGCACGCACACGGCCATCGGCGCACCCGACTTTGGCGGCCTGCTGCGCATCGCGCGCGACGGCGTTGCCATCGATGCAGGCGGCATCGAAATCACACCGTTCACCGTGCCGCACGATGCCAGCGAGCCGCTGCAGCTCACTTGCACCGATGGCGCCGCGAAGCTTGGAGTGGTCACCGATCTGGGGCATGCCACCGCGCATGTGCTGGCGCATCTGGAGCGCTGCGATGCGCTGCTGCTCGAATGCAACCATGACACCGACATGCTGGCCCGATCAGCCTACCCGGACTTCCTCAAGCGCCGCGTGGGTGGAGCCTACGGTCACCTGTCCAACAGCGCAGCCGCCGATATTGCCCGATCGGTCATGCATCAGGGACTCAAGCACGTGGTGGCCGCCCACCTGAGTGTGCAGAACAACAAGGCCGAGCTGGTGCAAAGAGATCTGAGCGCGGCATTGGGCTGCGCATCCACGGACATCATTGTTGCCACGCCCCAAGCCGGGACGCGCTGGTTGCCTGCCTAGCCACAACCGGACAACGACTGGATCACAGCCATAAAAAAAGCCGCCCTGAGGCGGCTTTTTACTTGACCGAAAAACTACAGGTTCAAGGCTTTTTCGTGGCTGCAGCAGCTGCGTCAGCAGCTTTCTTGGCAGCGTCGCCAGCGGCGTCGGCTGCGTCTTTGGCAGCATCGACAGCAACACCCGCTGCGCCCGTAGCGGACGAAGCAGCCGATGTGGCGGCGGAAGCGGCGTCGGTCGCGGCGCCAGCGGCGGCCGAAGCGGCGCCAGCAGCTGCTTCAACGGCAGCGGTCGCAGCAGGAGCAGGTGCAGCAGCAGGAGCAGGCATTGCAGCTTCTTCTTTTTTGCCGCAAGCAGCCAGAGCAATTGAAGCAACGATGGCTGCCAAGACAAGAGACTTGTTCATTATGTAGATCCTTGAAGTATTTGAAGAAAACAATTTTCCTGAAACTGCCAAAACGACCGAACCTAACATTCCAGTTGTCTTGACCGGGGAAAGGATTTGAGCACTTTCTTCCCAGCCTCGCATTATATGTCGGACAGGCAGGGGAAACCCCGATCAAGAACCATCATGGTGCGCTAATGCACACCGATTCTCCAAAAACACACGAATCTACAAGCCAAGCGTGGTGGCCGGAAATGCCGCCGCGCTCTTCAGCAGGCGCTCGTTCAAGCGCTCTTTCAAGGCGACCCGACGCGCCACTTCATAGCCGCTCATTCCGGTACTGTGTTGAAGGTCCAGGCGCTCGAATACCCAACCCGGCGTCCACATCGCGCTGGGAAGCACCTCGTTCGGCGCGGAGGCGCTGGCGCGACATTCGACGATGTGCGACCAGGTTCGCCGCCAGGTGACAAAGCGGGGGTGGCGGCGGGTGATGACGTCATAGCTACGCGCGAGCATCGTGAATTTTCTGCCAGTGCGTGACCAGTCGCCAAGAGCCTGTGTCACAGCACGCTCGCCCAGCGGCCAGTCGTCAAAGTCGATATCGCACACGATGAACTCGCGTACGCCTAGTTGCGCAGCTGCGCCGAAGGCCTGCCGAATCAGGTCAATGAATTCCGTACGCCCGCTAAAACGCCCATCTGGCAGGCGCGGGGCAGGTGTAGAAGTGTCTTGGGAATCCATATGTTTCTCCTTCAACGAGAGATGAAAACCATCGTCGCCAGACGCTCTAAAGTCCGGACCGAAATGCAGCATTAGCAGTCTGCTTCGTCCTCATGCAGCCATCCTGCTGCGTGCCAATCGTCAAGCAGTGCAAGAGCCCCCGCAGAGGCCTTGCGCAGGTCCTGCACCGCGAGCGCTCGCCTGTCAGCCAAACGACGCATAAGCGTGGCATCAGCACCCCTGGCCCGGTAACTTTCTCCGTTCATGAAGACGTGGTCGTTGTCATACATCATCCGTGTCCGCGCATCAAGCCTCAGGGCCTTCGCCACGGCTGAGGAAGTCCCCGTGAAAGCCTGGGCAGGTGACTCAAAATACACCGAGGCTTTGGGCTCGGTCATTGATTCACCCAGGGCGCACGCCAGTGCCAGAGGGTCTTTCAGGGCATCCCTGACGGCGCGCTGCGCGAAATCCAGCAAACTTGACGGAAGTGCGGCCGGCGTCGTGGTCGCGGGCTGTTGCCGGTCGCGGTACAGGCGGGCAGCTGGCCGCCTGTCGGCGATGCTGGCCACAGCGGTATCGCCTTCACCGGATTCGCGAGAATCCTCCAGGGAATCCTCGCTGAACTCGGCCAGGCGGTGCAACAGCTGCGCCGCCAGTTCACCGGCGGAAGGGGCCTTGAAACCCACTGAATACGTCATACAGTCATCATTTTTCCCATCGGCACCGGTTGCACCCTCTGCCACACCATCGTGCGCATACGCTGGCGGCAGGTACAGCATGTCGCCAGCCTCCAGAACGAATTCTTCGTCGGGCTCGAAATGCTGCAGGATTTTCAGAGGCACGCCCTGCTGCAGGGTCAGGTCTTTCTGGCGGCCAATGCGCCAGCGGCGCCGGCCGCTGGCTTGCAGCAGGAACACGTCATAGCTGTCAAAGTGGGGCCCGACGCCGCCACCGGGGGATGCGTATGAAATCATCAGGTCATCAAGCCTGACATCCGGCACAAAGCGGAACTGCTGCAGCAACTCGTGGGCCGCCGTGTCGTGCCCATCCACCGATTGCACGAGAAGCGTCCAGCCCGCTTTGCTCATGGGCGGCAAGCTGCGAGGCGCAAGAGGGCCGTGCTTCATGCGCCAGCCACTGCCCTGCTGCACGATCAGTCTCGACGCCACGTCCTGCCTTGCAGCCAGTGCGAACAGCGCGGCGCGACCCATGACGGGCTTGAAGCCGGGTATGGCCTGACGCACCAAAAGTGGCTTCTTTTGCCAATGACGGCGCATGAATTGCGCGGGGCTCAGACCGGCGAGCAGCGCCAGGGGTTTATTGACATCCATGGGACAATTGTCCGATGAAAATCACTCCGCAATGCGTCGTAGCCCTCACCTGGACGCTGAAAGACACTTTGGGCGATGTGCTGGACGAACTCGACGAGCCGGTGGAGTTCCTTCTGGGTGGCCAGGACCTGCTGGCATCCATTGAAGCCGCGCTTCAGGGGCACGAGCCGCACGAGACACTGGAGCTGCATCTGGAGCCGGAAGAAGCTTTCGGCGACTACGACGAGATGCTGGTCTTTCTGGAAGCCCGCCACCTGTTTCCGGCTGAACTGGAAGAAGGCATGACCTTTGACGGCGCGGCGCTGCCAAGCGGTACCAGCGCCCACATTCCCGCCAACCATATCTACACCACGACTGAAATCTACCCGGAACATGTTGTCCTTGACGGCAACCATCCGCTGGCCGGCATCGCGATCCGTTTGACACTCAAAATTGAGGCCGTGCGCGAGGCCAGCATTGACGAGATCGGGAAAGGTTCGCTCGGGACAGGATTCTTCCGTCTGGAGCCGCAAGCCTCCGGGAACACCACCCTGCATTAAAAATGGGCGGCGACCATCCATAAGAAAGCCGGTGAACCCGTTGGGGGTCACCGGCTTTTTGCCGCAAGGGATACCGCTCGCTCGCGTGAGCGGGTACCACGCAAAACTACATGCGGAAAATCTGGCCGTTTTCGATTCTCACCCGGTCACCAATGCGCAACTCGCCATACGAGGGCACGTCGTAGGCCCGGGACGTTCCGTTGTCCAGTTGCACCGACACACGGTAGGTCTCGCGGACGTTGGGGTTGCGGTTTTTCTCGATGGCGTTTCCGGCGAAGGCTCCACCGACGGCGCCCGCAACGGTCGCCACGTCTCGGCCGGTGCCTCCACCGATCTGACGGCCCACCACAGCACCGGCGACACCGCCGATCAAGGCACCAATCCCCGATCCACTGCTTTGTTCAGGCGTACGGATGACTTCCACGTTGCTCACCCGGCCAAACTCGCTGTAACGGCCCTGTGAATTCTGCGCAGGGTAAGTCCCGGCCGGATAGGTGTTTTGCGGGTAAGCCGGTTGCGGGTAGCTGGTCTGCGGGTAGCCCTGTGCCGGTGCTGACGGATAGCTCGACATCGGGTCGTACATCGGGGCTGCGCAGGCAGCAAGGCCAGCCACCAGCACCACGGATACAGTCACGGCGATCAAACGGGATTTTGAGAATGTAAGCATGAAAGTCTCCAGTAAAAATGAGTCAGGGGTAACTTTTGCAATCCGACATGTGAACAACGATTGAGCCATCAGATTGGACTACCGCCTTCTCCGTTATTTAAATAGCAACCGAAGCGTGCAAGGGTGGGGGCCTGGGCCAATGCTTCGTGGGATGGCGCAGTCGATACGCGTAAGAAAACCCTGACGTAACCGCTGGGAATGCGCCGTGCGGCAGGCTCTCAAGCCTTGCCGGTGGACCCATAACCGCCCTGCCCGCGTTCGCTGGCTACAAACGTGTCAACCACCGTGAACCGGGCCTGCACCACCGGAACAATGACCAGCTGAGCGATGCGTTCCATGGGCTCGATGGTGAAGGGTACGTCGCTGCGGTTCCAGGCACTGACCATCAGCTGGCCCTGGTAGTCGCTGTCGATCAAACCCACCAGATTGCCCAGCACGATGCCATGTTTGTGACCAAGCCCCGAGCGGGGAAGGATCAATGCGGCGTAGCCAGGGTCGTGCAGGTACAG